>JAFWBZ010000264.1 GCA_017537105.1 Clostridia bacterium
CGTCTTCAGCGCGGCGATGGCGGGGAACCTCGGCGCGATATGGTGGCCGAAGGCCTCCAACAGCCGATAGCCCTCGCCGGAGGCGCCCAGCTTTGGCGCGGCCAGTCCCCCGGTGCACACCAACGCGCAGCGGGCGGAGGCCGTCCGGCCGTCCTCCGCGGTGGCCTCGAAGCCGTCCCGCGTCCGGCGAAGCGCCGTCGCCCGGAAATCGGTCAGGGTCGCCGCACCCTGCTCGTCGCAGCACAGCCGCAGCGCGTCCACCACCGACGCCGCCTGGCGGCTCATCGGATAGACCCGGCCCTCGCTGTCCGCGACGCAGGGGATGCCCAGCCCGCCGAAATACGCCTCCACCCGTTCGGGCGGCCACGCCTTCAGCGCCGCCTGGGCGGCCTGCCGCGCGCCGTGGTAGTCCGAGGCCCTTGCGCCCCGGTGGGTCAGGTTGCAGCGGCCGTTGCCGGTGCTCAGCAGCTTCCGGCCCACCCGCGCCTGCTTTTCCAGCAGGACCACGCGCCGTCCCCTCCGGGAGAGCGCGCACGCGGCGATCAGGCCCGAGGCCCCGCCGCCGAGGATCATGGCGTCGTAGAGCATATGTCATTCCTCGCTGTTCCGGGAAATCCGCCCCCGCAGACCCGGGGGCACCCGTCTCCGCCCGCCTCGCCGCGGGAGGATTCCCTCTATAGTGTATCGGATCTTTGTTAGAATTACAAGGGAGCGAAGGAGCAGAAAATGTCCGCGGCGCGGGGCGTCGCGGACATGCATAACATGATGGTATCAGTTTTCCACCTCCAGGGCCTTCAGCAGCCCGCCGCCGCCCAGCAGCGCGAGGCTGTGCAGCGCGCGGGAGCAGGCGGTGTAGAGCCGCCGCCGCTCGCCGTCGGTGAGCTCCGCGTCGGGCCAGACGACGATCACGGCGTCGAACTCGAGGCCCTTGGTCAGGTGGTAGCAGGCCACCACGTTGTCGTCGGCCTCGTAGCTCAAATCGGCCTCGCCGCCGTCCAGCCGGAACACGTTGTCCAGCTTGGCGGAAAGGGAATCCGCCTGGGCCTGGGTGCGGGTGATGACCGCGATGGACTTGTGGCCCTGGGCACGGAAGCGGTCGAGGGTCTCGCGCAGCAGGGCCTCGGAGTACTGCGCCACCAGGGGCTCCTCGCCGCCGCGGCCGAAGGGCTCCAGCGGCGCGTCGCTGGGCAGCACGCGGTTGCACAGCTCCGCGATGGGCGTGGCGGAGCGGTAGCACTTCGAGAGGTGGAAGATCGGCGCGTCCGGCGTGTCGAAGCACGCGCCCCAGCGGGTCGGATCGCAGGGCTCCATGCCGGGGCAGGTGCGCTGCTTGGGGTCGCCCAGCAGCGTCACCCGGGCGTTGGGATAGTAGGCCGCCAGCATGGACAAGGCGGTCTCCGAGTAGTCCTGTACCTCGTCCACCCGCAGGTGATAGACGGTCTTGTCCGGCTGCGCGAAGCCCAGCCGCACGGTGAGATAGGCCTCGATGATGGCGTCCTCCCACCAGGTCACGCCCGCCGCGCGGTTGTCGTAGCAGGCGTCCCGCAGGGGCTTGGGCGCGTCGGCCATCAGCGCGTTCAGCAGATCGGCGCTGCGCACCTCCAGCATGGACCGCAGCTGGGCGCGCACGGGCTGCAGGCGCTGGGCCACGGCCATGTTGCAGGCCGTGCGCAGGTCGCGCCCGGAGTACTTTCCGCTGAAGCTCTGTTCGTATTGCTTGTACAGGCCCTCCTCCATGCTGGAGAGCCGGGTCTCCAGCGTGACGGACATGCGCGATAGTTTCTGGGCGGGGGAGAGCAGCTTGAATTCGTTCAGATACATCCGCTCCAGCTCGTCGCGCCGGATCAACACCCGGCCCTCCGCCCGCACGTCCTTGAAGGTCGGGCCGAAGGCGACGAAGCTGTCCGTGAAGCGCTTGAGCCGCTTCAGGAATTCCGCGCCGCACTTGTAGTGGATGGATTCCCGGCGCAGCCGGTTCTCCACGTCCAGCAGCACCTCCAGCTGGCGATAGGGCTTTTCCACCTTCTTGTCCAGCACCGCCTCCACCACGTCACGCAGCGTGCGGGCGCGGATGTTCTGCTCGCCCAGCTCCGGCAGCACGCCGGAGACATACTCGGAAAACGCGGTGCTGGGGGAGAGGATCATGATCTTGGTGGCGTCCAGCACGTCCCGCTGGCGGTACATCAGAAAGGCCGCGCGGTGCATGGCCACAGAGGTCTTGCCCGAGCCCGCGCCGCCCACCACGGAGACCACACGGGCGGTCTGCTGGCGGATGGCGGCGTTCTGCTCCGCCTGGATGGTGGCCACGATCTGCCGCATGTAGCGGCTGGTGGCGCCGGAGAGGATGTCCAGCAGCATGGAGTCGTCGATGCTCACCTGGGTGTCCACGTAGTATTTCAGCTGCCCGTTTTCCATGCGGTACTGGCGCTTCAGCGTCAGCCGGCCGAAGATGTCGCCGGAGGGGCTTTCGTACTTCGCCTCGCCGGGCATCGCGTCGTAGTAAAGGCTGCACACCGGCGCGCGCCAGTCGTGTACCAGCAGGCTGCCCTCCACGTCCTTCAGGCTGTACAGGCCGATCACGATCTTTTCCACCTGCTGCGCGCCATGCTCGATGAAGTCCACGCGGGCGAAGAAGGGATTTTTCAGCATGCGCTTCGAGCGCTCCGCCAGGCTCTCCGTGAACTCCCGGCGCGCCACGAAGCGGTCGACCTCGGTGGACAGCTGTTCCAGGTCCTCTTCGGACAGCGCCGTGGGCTTGACGCGCAGATCCTCCCACGCGTCCGCCACGATGGCGTGTATGGATTCCAGGTGGTCGCGGGAGATCTCCTGCGCCTGGTCGATCAGTGCCAGCAAAAGCTGCTGCACGCGCACGGTATAGGCCTGTTCCTCGCGCAGCTCTCTCAGGTTTTCCATAGGCTCCTCCGGGGGTTTTTCTGGTGTGGTGCGAAGCGCCGTAGTACTTTGCCTCGCATTCGCATTATTATAGCACATCTTTAAGAAAAAGGAAAGCCCCCGGGAAAATTCGTGTCAGATGTCGGAGAAAACCGACCATAGCGCCGGAAAACACCCGAACTGCCGCTATTCGGCGGCAGTTCGGCAGTTGGCCAGCAGTCTGCGCTGGGTCTCGGCATCGGCCACACCGGTCTCCGGCAGGCCGGAGATCCGCTGGAAGGCTGCGATGGCGTCCCGGGTCTGGCGGCCGTAGTAGCCGGTGGAGGGCCCGTCCAGCTTCAGGCAGCCCAGGCGGCGCAGGGCGTCCTGCATGCCCACCACGCACCAGGCGTAGTCACCCAGGCGGCGGTCGCGCAGATCGCAGCGGTAGGCCCGGGGCGCGGGCATGTCCTGCTCGGCGTATGCGCCAACGGCGTTGGGGGCGCAGCCCGTGAGCTCGTTCAGCGTCACAAGCTCGTAGCCCTGGGCGACGGCGTAGGGGAGGAAGGCCTTGAGCTTTTCCGTGTCGGCGTCGGTGGTGTGGAACAGGTAGACCGCCCCGGGCTTCAGCGCTCTTTGGATCATGGCCATGTCCGCATCCGAGCCGGACAGCGACCAGGCGGCGATGCCCCGGAAGCCCAGCTGGCCCAGGTAGTTGTGGGTGCGCTGGTCGCACTCGCCGTCGCCGCCCATCAGGCGGAAGAAGTGCTGCTCGTAGCTGACGCCCAGCGCGCGGTTGACCGCCTGGCCCTGCCGCCAGATCTCCTCGGCCATCTGCGCCTCCGGCAGCCGGAAGATGCGCTGATGGCTCCAGGTGTGGTTTTCCACCTCAAAACCCAGATCGAACACGCCGTGCCGCAGCAGCTTGGCCATGCCGGGCTTTTCCAGGTTCTGGCCGATGGGGAAGAGGGTCAGCCGGCCGCCGCACGCCTCCGCGGTGTCGATGATGGTCCGCAGGTTGTCCACCTGGAAGCAGTCGTCCACGGTGACGGCGATCTGCTTTTTCTCCGCGCTGCCGCGCCGGATCACCGGCAGGTATTCGAAGGCCGCATCCCCGTCGGGCGCCGCCGGGACCGACTCGGCCGCCGCCTGCGCCGGAAGTGCATCGGGCAGGGGCACGGCGAGGGCCGCCGCGTCGTCCCGCGACATCGTGTGCACGGCGAGGGCGGCGGCATAGCCCGCCAGCACCGAGGCCGCGAGGACGCACACCGCGGCGGTCAACCACAGTGTGGCGCCCCGCCATCGTATGGCGCCCTGCCGCCGGACAGGGCTGCGTCCCTTTCTGATGCGCATAAACATCCCTCCGCGTCTTGACGTTCCATGGACTTGAATGCTATACTTGCACTGTCGATGACGGCATCCATGCCGTTTGTGCATTCATGAGACGTGCCGCGGCGGCGTTCGGTTCCCGCGCCGTTCGCTGGAAAAACCTGGAAAAAACGGGAATGAGGTTTGCGCATGAGACTGGACAAGGCGGTAGCGCTGGCCGGGCTGACCCGCACGGAGGCGAAGCGGGCCATCGCGGCGGGGCGCGTGCAGGTGAACGGGCGGCCTGCCCGGAACGCGGCGATGCAGGTGGAGCCCGGCGCGGTGACGCTGGACGGCGCGGCGCCGGAGGCGC
>JAFWBZ010000265.1 GCA_017537105.1 Clostridia bacterium
CAGCGCCTGAGGGTCGCGCACGCCGATGCGGGACATGCCGGTGTCCAGCTTCAGGTGGGCCCTCGCGCGCACGCCGCGCCGCCGGGCCTCGTCCTGCATGGCGTCCAGCATCCACAGGTCGTACACCGCCTGGGACGCCCCGACCGCCACGGCCTCCCGCAGGGATTCCTCGCAGGCGCCGCCCAGGATCAGGATCGGGCAGTCGATGCCCGCCTCCCGGAGCACCCGGGCCTCCTCCACCACCGCCACGGCGAAGGCGTCCGCCCCCGCGCCCAGCAGCGCCCGCGCCACGGGAACGCTCTCGTGCCCGTAGGCGTTGGCCTTGATGACGCACATCATGCGCACGCCCGCCGGGATCGCCTCCCGGAACAGCCGCGCGTTGTGGGCGATCGCCCCCGTGGAAACCTTCAGGATCGTCGGTCGCATCGTCAAGCCTCCCGCCGAAAGTGTGCCGCATCCCCCGCCGGGAAGGCGTTCCTCCCCCGCGGAGCATCATACAGTTTCCTATTATAATTCATGCCTGTCGAATTTGCAACCCCAAAAAGTCCAGCCAATGTCGCATTGCGCATCCGCGCGCCCCGCCGCATAGCATGGAGCGGAGGGGATGCCACATGAAGTGGAAGTGCGTATCAAACCGGCGGCGGGTGGGCGCGGCCAGGATCGCGGGCCTGGCCCTGATGGTCACGGGAGCCCTGATGTTCCTGATCTTCGTGCCGCGCTGGGTGTGGACCGGGGCGCTGGGCATCGTGTTCATCAGCGTGGGCTTTTTGCTGTGGAGGTTCTCGGAGTGATCCGCGGGAAAGCGTCGCTGCGCATTTGGGGAGGTCGTTCCCCGGCAAAAAAATCCGGTCCCCCGCCGCCTCCATACGCGGAGCGGCCGGGGACCGGACCCTTGCATTTGACGCCAATTACAGCGCGCGCTCAACCTTCTTGCTGCGCAGGCAGCGGGTGCACACCGACATGCGCTTCGGAACGCCGTTGATCAGGACGCGAACCTTCTGCGTGTTCGGAGCCCAGGTTCGGCGCGTCTTGCGGTTGGAATGGCTGACGTTGTTGCCGTACACCACGCCCTTGCCGCAGATCTCACAAAACTTACCCATACTCTATCACACCTCCTTCAAAGGGATCATGCTTTTTCCGATCAGACAAATGGTCAAATCTCGCCCCGCCGGCGCCTCCGCCGCTTCCACCTGCGGCCGGGGTGCCTCCCGGGCGGCCGTGGGCCGGGCCCGCGCCTGCTCCGGACGAGGCCGGAAACCCCGTGGGATTCCCGCGCTATGTCCACATCAAAACATTAGGATTATAGCATCGATTCCCCGAAAACGCAAGGGTTGACCGTGTAAAACTTCTGATTTCCCGAAAAATTTCTCGTTTGTTTGTAAAAAAAATCCATTTCCCGGCCCTCTCGGCGCGGTTTCGCTTGCATAATCAACAGAAAAAAGGTATACTGATGTGTGGAAGATTGTTTTTTTCCTGCCCACATAGCCTTTCTGCAGAAGGAGGTAATATAATGGATTGCAAGTTCAACACCGATTTGGGCGTCGTGACCGTCAACGACGAGGTGCTGGTGCGCGTCGCGGGCTATGCGGCCCTGGACTGCTACGGCATCGTCGGCATGGCCTCCAAGCGCTCCACCGACGGCATCGTCCAGCTGATGGGACGCGAGAACCTGGGACGCGGCGTGAAGGTGCGCACCTCCGGCGACAAAGTGGACATCGATCTCTTCATCATTGTGGAATACGGCATTTCGATCTCCGCGGTGGCCGCGGCGATCATCGAAACCGTGAAGTACAAGGTGGAGCATCTCACCGGCATCCCGGTCGGGCGCGTCAACGTCTGCGTCGAGGATATCCGCGTATAACGGGCCCTGCCCGGCGGACGCTGTGACGTTCGCGTCGCTCACGAATGTTTTTGGAGGTTGCAATGGCTATTAACAGAATTGACGGCATGATGCTGAAGGAGATGCTCTCCTCCGGCGCCGCGCTGCTGGTGAACAACCGGGAGCAGGTGGATGCCCTGAACGTATTCCCCGTGCCGGACGGCGACACGGGCACCAATATGTCGCAGACGATCACGTCCGCGATCAAGGAGATCAACGCCAAGCCCTACACCAGCGTGGCGGACGTGTCCAACGCCGCCGCCAAGGGCGCGCTGCGCGGCGCGCGCGGCAACTCCGGCGTCATCCTGAGCCAGATCCTGCGCGGCTTCGCCAAGGCGCTGGCCGGCCACGAGGAGCTGGACGCCCCGCTGCTGTGCGACATGCTCCGCTCCGGCGCGAACACCGCCTACAAGGCGGTCATGAAGCCCAAGGAGGGCACGATCCTGACCGTCATCCGCGTCATCGCGGAGGAGACCGAGGCCGTCCGCGACCGCTACACGGACCTGGGCGAGCTGTTCAAGTACGTGCTCACCGTGGGCGACGCCATCCTGAAGCGCACGCCGGAGATGCTGCCGGTGCTGAAGCAGGCCGGCGTGGTGGACTCCGGCGGCATGGGCCTGATGGTCGTGTTCCGCGGCATGTACGCGGCGATGACCGGCGAGCCCGTGGACGCCATCGTCACCGAGCCCGCCCCGGGCGCGCCCGGCATGCCCGGCGAGTTCGTGGACGACCACGAGGCGCTGGAGGAGATCAAGTTCGGCTACTGCACCGAGTTCATCGTCTCCCACCCCCGCGAGGGCCTGAAGGACGACGAGGTGGTGCGGCTGCGCCGCAGGCTCGAGCGCATCGGCGACTGCGTGCTGGTCATCGCGGACATGAACGTGGTGAAGGTGCACGTGCACACCAACGAGCCCGGCAAGGCGCTGCAGTACGCGCTGGAGCTGGGCGAGCTGGACTCCATCAAGATCGACAACATGTTCGAGGAGCGCCGGGAGCGCGAGGCCAAGCTGGCCGAGGAGGCCGCCGCGAAGGCCGCCGAGCAGAAGGACTACGGCATCGTGGCCGTGGCGCTGGGCGACGGGCTGGTGGAGCTCTTCAAGGACCTGAACGTGGACCAGGTGGTGGACGGCGGCCAGACCATGAACCCCTCCATCCAGGACCTCGCCCAGGCCTGCGACGCCACCAACGCCCGCAACGTCATCATCCTGCCCAACAACACCAACATCATCCTGGCGGCGCAGCAGGCCGTGGAGCTCACCGAGCGCAACGTCATCGTGCTGCCCACCAAGTCCGTGCCGATGGGCATCTCCGCGGCGCTGGCCTTCGACCCGGCCCTCTCCCCCGAGGAGAACGAGGCCGCCATGAAGGAGGCCGCCGAGGCCGTGCACACCGCTTCGATCACCTACGCCGTCCGCGACACCAACTACGACGGCCAGGAGATCCACGAGCACGACATCATGGGCATGCTGGACAACAAGCTCACCGTGCTGGGCCACGACATCGCCCAGGTCGCCCGGGACATCACCGAGAAGATGGTCTCCGAGGATTCCAGCCTGGTCACCATCTACTACGGCCAGGATGTCCAGGAGGCCGACGCCCGGGCGCTGTGCGATTCCCTCGCCGAAATCTATCCCGACTGCGACGTCGAGCTCCAGCGGGGCGGACAGCCGCTGTACTACTACCTGATCGCGGTGGAATGACCCCGCTGAGCGGGGAGGCATTCGCTGCCGCGCCGGAGTGCCTCCGGCGGCATTCGCTGCCGCGCCGATTCATCCCGGTTTTTGCGCCACTGATTCCAGCGCAAAAACCGGGGCGTTTCTTTTCTGAATATGCCTTCCGGCCAGCCATCCGCCCGACCCCATAGATCCAAGGGTCGGGCGGATGCGCAGAGGGTACGCCCCCGGCGGGTGCGGCAAAACGGGCAGACGGGCGGTATGGCGAAGAACGACGGGGCACGACTTCCCCTCACCTCTCTTCTCCCCC
>JAFWBZ010000266.1 GCA_017537105.1 Clostridia bacterium
CAGGAAGGCGAGCGCTCCTGCGCCGAGCACGAGCTCCAGGGTTTGCAGCAGCGGCTGCCGGAAGAGCACAACCAGCAACGCCGCGGGAACGGCGACCGCCGCGAGTCGCGCGATCCGAACTGCGCCGGGAGACAGCTTCATCGGCATATCATCACCCCTCGTACCGGTACATCTATATGAACAGCCCCGGGGCTGGAAATGTCCCGCTCCTCCGGCTGCCGCCCAGGAAAGCGGCAGCCTTCGGTTCGATGGTCACAGATTTCGCGTCATCTCGTCAGTCTTGTCGGAGATCCAGCTGCCCGTTTTCTTGACAGTCTGATTCCATTTCCGCTCCGTCTGCCAGTTCATGATGCCAAACGCCGTCGCTGCCGCGCCGCCGATCAGCATCCCGGTCATCAGACCCTTCAGCATGCCACCCTTCATACAGGTCACCCTCCCTTGCGCTGTCGGCGGGATCGATGATGATCTCGCCGGTCTTCCGGTTTGCGGCGTAGCGGGTGATGCGATCGCGCTTCAGGATCAGGTCGTCCCAGATGCCCCGCGAGAGCTCGAGCGCAGTCACGTTGAAGCTCAATTCATCGATCTCCGCTCCGGTGATGGCGCCCAGGCGTCGCCCGTCGGTGGATACGGCGCGTTGAAACAGAGGGGCGGGGGACATGTGCCGGCGTCGCCCCGGGTCGTCGGCGAGAATCGCGACGCTCCCGATCAATTCCAGGGATTCGGCGGGGATGAATCGCGCGCCCCAGAGGCCGGGGCCGATCCATACGCCGGTCAGGTGCGTCAGATCACCGTCCAGCTCCGCCTGGAGCACGCGACCGATCTTTCGATTGTTCAGGACCACCGGCATTCCGATCAACGCGCTTATCCTTCGCATCCTTCGGTTCCTCCCGATCTTCGATGCCCGCAAAAGCTGCGCAACCATCGCATCGCCTGTCGCCGCAAATCGGCACGACGTAGTATCGCCGCAGAGTGCCCGAAAATTGCCTGTCAGTTTTTGACGGATACCGACGGTTGCCAACCGGGCGAATATGTGTTACAATACTATTAACAGTGAAACCATATTCGCGGCGAATGCGTCAAAGAGTCGTGTTCTGATCATGTGATATGCATGTTCAGACACAAATATACCCGCTGTTGATGAGAAATCGACGGCATCAACACATTTTTGACATGAATTCCTGCTATGATCTATGACGAACCTGTGAAGGAGGAGAAAACATGGAAGAAGTTCGCAGTGGCTATAAGATTCTGGTGGCGGATGACGATCCCAACGTACATCAGTCGCTGAACGTGTATTTCCGCCGCGAAGGGTATCATATGCTCTCCGCCTATGATGGGGATCAAGCGGTGCAGTGCGCGCGCATGCAGCGGCCCGATATGATGATCCTGGACATCATGATGCCCGGCATGGACGGCCTGGCCGTGTGCCGGGAGATCCGCAAGACCTCCAACCTGCCCATCATCATGCTCACGGCCAAGGGCGACGAGTTTGACAAGCTCCTGGGTCTGGAAATGGGCGCGGACGACTATATCACCAAGCCCTTCAGCCCCCGGGAGGTGCTGGCGCGCGTGAAGGCGGTGCTGCGGCGCATGCACGAAATGCGCGACGAGGACAAGTCCTCGCATCTGGTCATCGCGAATCTGGAGATCGACATGAACGCGTTCACGGTCAAGCTCAACGGCGAGCTCATTCCCTGCACGCCGAAGGAGACGGAGATCCTCTGGACGCTGGCGAGCAACCCGGGCATGGTGTTCAGCCGGGAGCACATGCTGCAGAGCATCTGGGGCTACGATTTCCTGGGGGATACCCGCGCCGTGGACAGCCACATCAAGCGCATTCGCGCCAAGCTGTGCAGCGACGATAACGGCTGGGACATCAAGACCGTCTGGGGCGTCGGCTACCGGTTTGAGGTCAACGGGACGGATCAGGCGTAGCCGGAAAACACGCAGCGGGGCAGGCGTAGCGGAGCATGCTTTTCAAACGCAGGAGAAAAACGGAAATATCCCTCGGCGCAAAGACGCTGATCAGTCATCTCGCGCTGGCATTGGTGGTCATGCTGCTTGCCAGCGTGTTGAGTTATGTGCTCACCACGCAGTACGTGCGCGAGACGCGCATCCGCGATCTCGGCCGCAAGGCCACCCGCATCGCGGAGAGCGTCCACACCCTGTCGGACGGCGAGCTGCGCCCCAACAGCCGCGTGGCGAGCATCTATCAGGCGCTGACGGACGCCAAGGTGTTCTTTCTGGACGTCACCGCCGATCCGCTGCGGGTCTGGCAGCTCAGCGATCCGTCGGCGGAGAGCCCCGATGGGGATGCCTTCCAGTGGGTGGACATCATCAGCGCCATCGACCGCCAGTTTCTCATGCGCATTCTGGACGGCGAGACGGTGACGACGCTGCAGCAGTTTGACTTTGCCAACGGCGAGGTCCTGTTCGCCGGCGTGCCGGTGCTGGATGCCGAGCACGTGGTGTTGGGCGGCGTGATCCTGGCGCAGCCCGCCGAGCAGCTGCAGGAGCTCTCCCGGGCCATACGCTCCGTGATGATGATCGTCATCGGCATATCGCTGCTGCTGGCGGTGCTGCTGGCGATGCTGCTGACGCGCATGCTGGTGCGGCCCATCCAGCGCCTCACGCGGGCCGCTCGACGCATGACGGACGGCACCTACGCCGAGCGCATCACCGCCCTGCCCAACGACGAGATCGGCGATCTGGGGCGCGCCATGAACAGCATGTCCGCCCGGCTGATCGACGTGATCCGAAACCTGCGCAAGGAGCGCGACAAGCTGGGGCTCGTGATCTCCGGCATCCGCGAGGGCCTGATCGCCCTGGACATCAACTGGAACATCGTCCACTACAACGCGATCTTCCTGGAGCTGCTCGAGCGGGACAGCATCAAGGGCTTATGGAGTCCCGGGGACCCGGACGTCCAGGCGCTGCACGACATGCTGGCGCGCTGCATGGAGAGCGGCCAGACGGAGCACCTGGAGTGGACGAACCCCTCCGGGCGCGCGCTGCACGCCGTCTCCACCGGGCTAATGGACGAAAACGGCGAGAAGCTGGGCGTGGTGTGCCTGGTGCGCGACGTTTCGGAGGCCGCCCGCATGGAGCAGCTCCGGCGCGACTACGTGGCGAACATCTCCCATGAGCTGCGCACGCCGCTGACGGGCATCCGGGGGATGGTCGAGCCGCTGATCGACGGATGCATGGACACCGAGGAGGAGCGGCAGGACAGCTACCGCGTCATCCTGAAGGAGACCATCCGCCTGGAGAAGCTGGTCGGCGAGATGCTGGACATGTCCCGATTGCAGGAC
>JAFWBZ010000267.1 GCA_017537105.1 Clostridia bacterium
GACCTTCCGCTACACCAACCACACCGTCATGCGCGAGGCGCTGGAGTGCTGGGATCTGAAGCTGCTGAACAAGCTGTCGAAGGACCTGGTGCGGATCATCCGGAGGATCCAGGCCAGGCTGGACCGCGAACTGAAGAAGGCGAAGGTCGCCGATCCCGCGCCCTACGCCATCATCGACGATCACAGGCGCGTGCACATGGCGAACCTGGCGGTATACGGCTCGTCATTCACCAACGGTGTGGCGGCCATCCACAGCCAGATCCTGAAGGACGACGTGTTCAAGGAGTGGTACGTACTCCATCCCGAGCGGTTCAACAACAAGACCAACGGCATCACTCAGCGTCGCTGGCTGGGGCTGTGCAACCCCGAGCTGACCGAGCTGCTGGCGGATGCGCTGGGCGGCGATGGCTTCCTGACCGACCTGTACAGGCTGGCCGATTTGAAGCCGATGATCGACGACAGCCTGGCGGAGGCCTTCCTTCAGGTCAAGCGGGAGAAGAAGCGCCAGCTGGCGGAGCTGATCCGCGAGCGCGAGGACATCGACATCCCCGAGCACTTCGTGTTTGACGTACAGGTGAAGCGCCTGCACGAGTACAAGCGCCAGCTGATGAACGCGCTGTCCATCCTGGACATCTACTACCGTCTGAAGGACGGCGAACTCCAGGATCTCCCGGCCACGGCGTTCCTCTTCGGCGCGAAGTCGGCCCCGGGCTATCGGCGGGCCAAGGCGGTCATCCGCTTCATCAACCACATTGCCGACCTGGTGAACAACGACCCGGACGTCAACGACCGGCTGCGCGTGGTGTTCGTGCAGAACTACAACTGCTCCTACGCGGAGCACATCATCCCGGCGGCGGATATCTCCGAGCAGATCTCCCCCGCGGGCACCGAGGCCAGCGGCACCGGCAACATGAAGCTGATGCTGAACGGCGCGGTGACGCTGGGCACCTACGACGGCGCGAACATCGAGATCTTCCACGAAGCCGGCATCGAAAACAACTACGTGTTCGGCGCCAAGGTGGAAGAGCTGAACGCCATCCGGGCGGACTATGACCCCAAGGCGATCTACGAGGCGGACCCGCACCTGCGGCGTGCGATCGACGCCCTGGACGACCCGGCCTTTGACGGGCCCCTCAGCGATACGCCGGACGACGAAGATCTCGAGGAGGTTCTGGCGTTCCTCGCGGACGTCGCACCGGACGCGGAGGACGACGACGCGCCCAAAGCGCTCCGGGAGGGCGACCTGGGCGAGCTGAAGCAGTCCCTGCTGGATGGTGCCAGCTGGCACCGACCGGACCACTACTTCCTGCTGAAGGACTACGCCTCCTACTTCGAGGCCAAGCTGGCCGCCATCCGGGACACCCGGGACGAGATCGGCTTTGCGAAGAAGTGCCTCGCCAATATCGCCGGCGCGGGCAAGTTCTCCAGCGATCGGACCATTCGCGAATACTGGGACGAGCTGTGGGCGGATTGAGCCCGCAGGTCCTGCCCAAATGAGCCGCCCCGGGAGCCCTCTTGCAGGGGTCCCGGGGCGGCTCGTCTCGATTCCTTGGTTTTTCCTCCGGCAATTTCGCGCCTTCAAAGGGTGCATCAACGGTATTTTTTCAAAAACGCCTCCAGCGTCATGCCGGTATCGTGCATGCGCTTCGCCGCCTCCACGCCCACATAGCGGTAGTGCCACGGCTCATAGCTGATGCCCGTCTCGTCCGCCTTGTTGGCGGGGTAGCGCTGGATGAAGCCGTATTCGTGGGCGTGCTGGCTGAGCCAGGCGTACTGCGGCGTGCTCTCGAAGCCGTTGCTGGTCTCGGTGGTCACGTCGAAGGCCAGGCCGGTCTGGTGCTCGCTGGCGCCGGGCCGCTGGGCCTTGCCGGGCTCCGACTCCGCGTAGACCTCGCCCTGCCGCTCGTAGCTGCGATAGCCGCTGGTGATGATGAAGCCGTTGACATTCTCTTCCTCTGCGGCGTGGAACATCCGCTCCGCGGCCTCGTAGGTCTCCCGGGTCAGATAGATGTCGCTGGAGGCCAGCCGGAAGGAGTGCCGGTTCTGGTACAGGTTCACCAGCCCCTCCGGCACGTAGGTGGCCGGGAGCTGGTTCTGCTCGTTCACCAGCAGGATGTCGCCCTTGTAGCGCATGGACTGCACCCCGAAGTGCCAGCCCAGGCCGAAGCCCGCGCCCGCCAGCGCCAATGCCACAAGGATTGCCAGCGCGGGATTGAAGCCCCCGCGACGCCTCTTTTTTGCCATGGTAAAAGCCCTCAGTCCTTCCCGAATCTGTCTCTATCATAGCTTTGCCGCCGGGGAAAGTCAAGCGCCTTGACAGAATCGCCCGAAATCTGTTATAATCATGCCATCCAGGGAAAGGAAGGTATACGCTCCTGATGAAGATCCGCAGCTGACATTCGGCCACAAAAACCCACTTCCCGGCAATCGCCAGGGGAGCGTATTTTGTCGCCGTTTGGAGGTTGCGTTTTTTGCACGGCCAAACGCCTGATGACGTATGTATGTGTTTTTGCGCTCCTCCGCGGCGGGAAGGAGCGCTTTTTATGTCAAGAATCCTGTTGGAAGCCACGAACATTGAAGTGAACTACGGCGAGCAGGCGGTGCTGCGCATCGACCGCCTCGCCATCCGCGACGGCGACCGCATCGGCCTGATCGGGGAAAACGGTGCGGGCAAGTCCACGCTGCTGGCGGTGCTGGCCGGGGATCGCGCGCCTGACTCCGGCACGGTCCGCCGCACCTGCGCCGTCGCGCAGATTCGGCAGGACGGCGACAGCGACGCCGCAATCGCCGGCCAGTGGCGATCTGAATTCCTGGCCCCTGAGTCCCGCGACGGGCTTTCCGGCGGCGAGCAGACCCGGCGGCGCATCGC
>JAFWBZ010000268.1 GCA_017537105.1 Clostridia bacterium
CTGTGCGCAGGCGCCCAAGCGCAGCGGCCGTCAAGGCCTGCCAAGCAGCTTTCGCCGGACGAAATTGCCGCCCTTTTTCAGCCAGTTTTGCTTTTCCAGAAACACATAGGGCAGCTCCTTGTACGGGCAATGATTGGTTTCGAGCCATACATCCAGAAGCCGCTCGCTGACAAAGCCGAAGACGCGGGCGTCGTTTTTGCTGTAGTCGCGGATGTCCAGCCGACTTTCCAGCGCAAAGAGCACGTCGAAGAGCCAGGTGCAGTAGGCGTCGAAGACGGGCCAGCGCATGACGAACATGTTGAACCGGTGTCCCTTCGTGCGGCGCATGCTTGCGTCGAAGGCCGCAAGGTATTCGGGATGGCGCTCTGCCAGGATGGCGCGGGTCAGGTCCAGGTCGACCGCGTGATGGGCGTGGGCATACTGGCTGTAGTTCGTTTCTATCCAGTAGTTGCGAGGCTTGGGAAGCAATACATCCACGCCGGCCAGGCGCTTCTCCAACTCAGCCTTTCCGATGATCCGGGATCGCTTGTCGCCGAAGCGCTTTCCGCTGCTGAAGTGACGGCGGTAGTGCGCGAGCCCCACCGCGTCGGCCTTCCGGTTTTTCCAGGCCCAATAGAGCCCCGTCAGCTCACAATAGTTTGCGTTTTTTGCGCTGATGTTGCTCCCCGTATTGTCCTTCACGAACCCGAGGTCCAGGGGATTTCCGTCGGAATCAATCTTTCCCTCCGCGCCGACATGCACCGGAAGATACATCGGATCCTCCGGCATCCAATAGGCCTTGTGCGTGGCGACGACAATCAGTATATTCATTGGCGTATGTCCTCAGTCCTGTCCTTCTGTCCATCCGGGGAGGAAATCACTGAGCCCCGTCCATGCGGATAACTGCGACGATCGTTCTGAGCACGCAGAGCGCATCCAGATAGAGCGAGCAGTTCTTCACATAGTAGTATTCCAGCTCCAGGCGCTCATTGTATTCGATGTTGGACCGGCCGTTGCAGCTCCACCATCCGGTGATGCCCGGCTTGACCTTCTGGTACAGCCGCAGGCCGTTGTGCGATTCCAGCTCGTCCCGCACCAGCGGACGGGGCCCCACGAGGCTCATGTCGCCCAGCAGCACATTGATCAGCTGGGGAAGCTCGTCGATGGAGGTGCGGCGAAGCACCTTTCCCACCCGGGTGATGCGGGGATCGTCCGCAAACTTCTGGTTTTCCTCCCATTCGCGTCGATAGTGCTCCTCCTTCAGCATCTCCTGCAGGATTTCCTCCGCGTTGGGCACCATGCTTCGGAACTTGAAGATATTGATCTCCCGACCGTGCAGGCCGATGCGCCTCTGCCGGTAGAAGATCTTCGCGGTATCCCCGCTGGCCAGGCAGGCGACCTTGACGGCGGCGGAAATGGGAATGAGCAGGATCACGCCGACGAGGCCGAAGGCGATGTCCATGAGGCGCTTCAGCACCAGGTAGAGCGCCTGCCGCTGGGAGAATGCAAAGGATCCGACGCTGAGCGTGTTGTAGATGCCGACGCTGGCGACCACCTGTTCCTCGGGGTGAAAGCCCACCGTCGATTCGATGCTGAAGCTCAGACCGATCCCGTTGGCCGCGATGCGCTCATAGCATTTGGAATTCACCGCAGACGGCGGGACGGCCACCAGCACCTCGTCGACATTCATCCGGAGGATTTCATCCACAAAATCGCCCGGGATTACCGGAATACCGTCCAACCGTTCCTCCGCGCCGCCATCCACCAGATGGATGCCCGCGATGTGGTAGAGCTCGAAGTCCCCGGCGCAGGCGTCCCGGACCACGGCGCGTATGTTGGACTGCTGGCCGATGATGAACAGTGAGAGCTGCCGGGCCCTGTGGAGCACGATTTTCTTCGTGAGGATCAGCTTTTTCCAGATGTATTTCATCACGAGGGACAGCACAAAGTAAATCGCATGCATCACCAGGAACATCTCTCGGGAATACAGCGCGCCGATCTTGAAGACGTAGAAGATGATGCTCGCGGCGAGCATGTTGTAAATCGTCAGACGCAGCGCATGGATGATCTCCTGATAGTAGGAGCGCCGGAAAATGCCGCTGTAGGGATTGACGACGATGGAAATGATCACGTTCAGCATCGAAAGGATCACCAGCAGGCGCTTCCACGTATCGCTGTTGACAAAGCTGAAGTTGTGAAACTTCAGCCAGAACGAGACGGCAAATGCGATGACCAGTGCCAGCAGATCGACGATCATGAAGTCAAAGTGCTTGAGCCACGCACGATCCCCTTTGATGCGCATTGGTATTCCTCCATCAGGGCGTTATCGAAGGTAAATATGGGAAGGATACATCCTTCAGATCTATTATACTCGTTCCCTTCGCTGCCGTCAATTTGATTTGTTCTGCTGATCCAGAGAGGCCGGGAATTCCTTTACAGAAAGTGTTTTGGTACAATAGAACGGTAACAGGGAGGATATGAAAACAGAGAGC
>JAFWBZ010000269.1 GCA_017537105.1 Clostridia bacterium
CCCCTGTTCGCGGACTGAGCGAAGCATGACCATACAGCGCCCGGCGCTAAATATACGCCGGGCGCTGTGCGTCGTCCTGAAGGGCCCACCACGGGATCAGAACAGCAGGCTCTCCTCCGTCTCGGGATCGAACAGCTGGACGACCTTCTCCGGGAAGGAGAAGCGCAGCCGGTTGCCATAGCGGAGATCCGCGCGCTGGTTCTCGCTCAGATCCAGCGTGGGGATGCGCAGGATGACGCTGGTGCCATCCTCCAGGTCCGCGTGCAGGTGCAGCTCGCTGCCCATCATCTCGTTGACCCGGAGCGTCGCCTCGATGGACTGCTCCTCCCTTTCGAAGCGCAGCTGGGTGTGCTCCGGGCGCACGCCGAGCACGACCTCGCGGCTGCCCACGCCCCTGGCGGCGAGCCTCTCGCACTTCTCCGCGCTCAGCGGGATCCGAATGCCGTACAGCTCCACGGCGTAGCCCGCGCCCTCCTTCACCAGCCGCGCCTTCAGGAAGTTCATCTGCGGGGAACCGATGAAGCCCGCCACAAACAGGTTCTTGGGTGTCTCAAAGACCTCCTGGGGCGTGCCGACCTGCTGGATGTAGCCGTCCTTCATGATGACGATGCGGTCGCCCAGCGTCATGGCCTCGGTCTGGTCGTGGGTAACGTAGATGAACGTGGTGTCGATGCGCTTGCGCAGCAGGATGATCTCCGCGCGCATCTGGTTGCGCAGCTTGGCATCCAGGTTGGAGAGCGGCTCGTCCATCAGGAACACCTGCGGCTCGCGCACGATGGCGCGGCCGATGGCCACGCGCTGTCGCTGGCCGCCGGAGAGCGCCTTGGGCTTGCGGCCCAGATACTCGGTGATGCCCAGGATCTCCGCCGCCTGGCACACGCGGCGGTGCACCTCCTCGTTGTTCATCTTTCGGAGGCGCAGGCTGAAGGCCAGGTTTTCATACACGGTGATGTGGGGATAGAGCGCGTAGTTCTGGAACACCATGGCGATGTCGCGGTCCTTGGGTTCCACGTCGTTGACCACGCGGTCTCCGATCATCAGCGTGCCGTCGGTGATGTCCTCCAGGCCGGCGATCATGCGCAGCGTGGTGGACTTGCCGCAGCCCGAGGGCCCGACGAACACGATGAATTCCTTGTCCTTGATCTCCAGGTTGAAGTCGTGGACCACCACGACGTTCTTGTCATATGCCTTTTTGATATGTTCAAGCTTCAAACTCGCCATTGCTGCATCCTCCCTTATCCTTTGACAGCGCCGCCGGTGACGCCCTCGACATAGTACTTCTGCAGCGCCATGAACAGCGCGGTGATGGGCACCGCCACCAGCACGCCGCCGGCGCAGAAGCGGGTAAAGTATCCCTGGTAGTCGTTCACGTTCACCCAGCGGTACAGGCCGACGGCCACGTTGAAGTTCGGCTCCGAGCCGAAGGCCACGTAGGAGGCGAACACGTAGTCGCCCCAGGGTGCCATGAAGGCCATCAGAACCGTGTAGATCACGATGGGCTTCGCCAGCGGCATGATGATCTTGTAGAACACCTGCAGCCGCGTCGCGCCGTCGATGCGCGCGGATTCGTCCAGCGACTTGGGGATGGTGTCAAAGAAACCCTTGGAGATGTAGTATCCCATGCCCGAGGACGCCACGTAGATCAGGATCAGGCCCGGGATGGCGCCGGTCTGCGTCAGACCCAGCTGCTTGAGCAGGAAGTACAGCGTGATCATGGTGAGGAAGCCGGGGAAAAGGCCCAGCACCAGCACCGCGTTCATGATCAGCTTCCGGCCCCTGAAGCGCAGGCGCGACAGCGCGTAACTCACCGAAAGCACCATCAGGGTCTGCAGCACCGCGCAGAACAGCGCGATGATCAGCGTGTTGCCGTACCAGCGCAGGAAGTTGCTCTTCTCGTCGAACAGCAGCCAGCGATAGTTGTCCAGCGAAAACGCCTTGGGCAGCAGGTAGTCCACCATGCCGCCGGACTCGGTCAGGTAGGATCGGAAGGACTGCAGAATCAGAAAGACGAAGGGCACCAGCCACACGATCGACATGACGACCAGCAGCGTGTAGATCGCGCTGTTCACCCGCCGCTCGTGGCCCTTTTTGCTGCGCAGCTTCGGCTGCGGCTTGACCTCTCGGATGACACCGGCCTTCTCGTCAACAACGATGTCGACTTCCGGTATTTCATGCTTTGCCATTACTGGAAATCCTTCTCATTCTTGACGGATGGGATCAGGTTGTAGACCACCAGGTTGATCACCGCCGTGACCACGAACACCAATATGCCCATGACGGCGGCCAGCTTGTAGTTGGTGTCCGTGACGGTCATCTTGTACAGCCAGGTGATCAGCAGGTCGGTGTAGCCCGCGTTGCCGGAGAGCTCCAGCGAAAGCGGCTTGCCCTGGGAGAGCAGGTAGATGACGTTGAAGTTGTTGATGTTGCCGGTGAAGCTGGTCAGCAGGTAGGGACCCGTGACGAACAGCATGTAGGGCAGCGTGATCTTGCCGTACATCTGCACGGCGTTGGCGCCGTCGATGCGCGCAGACTCGTACAGGTCCGCGGGAATGTTCATCAGGATGCCGGTGGCGATCAGCATCAGGTAGGGAATGCCGATCCAGATGTTGATGAGGATGACCGTGAACCGCGCCCAGCCCGCGTTGGTCCAGAAGGGAATCGGCTGGGAGATCCAGTGCCACTTCATCAGGTAGGTGTTGATCAGGCCGTCCGCCGCGAACATCTTGGAGACGTACAGCAGCGACACGAACTGCGGAATGGCGATGGTCATGACCAGGATGGTGCGCCACATCTTCTTGAGCCGGATGCCCTTCTTGTTGATCATGATGGCCACGAGCATGCCCAGGAAGTAGTTCAGGAACGTGGCGAAGAAGGCCCAGACGAGCGTCCAGACCAGCACCTGCCGGAACGTGTCGCCGTAGCTGGCGACGTCGGAGGACAGCAGCTGCCTGAAGTTGTCAAAGCC
>JAFWBZ010000270.1 GCA_017537105.1 Clostridia bacterium
CACGCTGGACGACTTCCGGGCCATGAGCTTCTACGACTTCGGCGATCTGTTCGCCAAGGCCAAGGAGCTGAAGGGCGACAGCTTCTATCCCTTCCTGGTGGAGCCCATGGTGCTCGAGCGCATGGTCACCGGCTCCGTCATCATCACCGGCGATTCCGGCTCCACCAACCTGCTGAGCCTGTACCTGAACCAGGAGGACGTCTCCGCCGAAGGCCCCGAGGGCAACGTGATCCTGAACAAGTTCGCCACCGAGGAGTATAAGAAGTTCGTCGACAAGATGCACGAGTACTACGAGGCGGGCTACGTGGATCCGTCCCTGGCCGTGGCCGAGACCAGCAACGACACCCGCACCAACACCCAGAAGACCGGCGAGTACCTGATCGGCACCCAGAGCTATGCCTACGGCTATGAGTTCTCCGCCGACGTGCTGGACCGCGGCATCGAGGTCGCCTTCGTGCCCTGCACCGAGCCCTATGTGGACACCACTGCCGCCCAGGGCGCCATGGTTGCCATCACCACCGCCTCCGAGCATCCGGAGGAGAGCTTCAAGTTCCTGGCTCTGCTGAACAGCGACCCGGCCCTGATGACCCTGCTCAACTACGGCGTCGAGGGCGTGCACTACAACCTGAACGCCGACGGCCTGGTGGAGTTCACCGACGAGCGCGCCAACTACAGCCCCTGGACCAACGGCATGGGCAACGTGACCATCCTGCCCGACACCGCCTCCGAGGGCGCGGGCTTCCGCGAGGCCTTCAAGGCCTACTACGCCTCCGCGAAGGCCATCCCCGCCGCGGGCTTCGCCTTCGACAACACCGAGGTCGCCAACGAGATGGCTGCCCTGGGCACCGTCGCCGCCCAGTATGCCCTGGCCCTGGACGCCGGCGCGCTGGATCCCGAGACCACCCTGCCGGACTTCCTCGCCGCGCTGGACGCCGCGGGCATGCAGACCTACCTGGATGCCGCCAACGCCCAGCTGGAAGCCTTCATGGCCGCCAAGTAATCCGATTTTTCCCTTCCATCGCCCCCGGAAAGCAGCTTCCGGGGGCGATTTTCACCAAGGTCGGACAACAAACGACAGCTTCTGCCATTTTCTTTTTTGCCCCTTGAGATTACAATGGTTTTACAGTACAATAGGACTGGCGGAGGTCCGCCGGGGGGAGGCAGCTGAGATGCGCTATGGAACCTTTGACGACCAGGCGCGGGAATACGTGATCGACCGGGTGGACGCGCCCTTTTCCATGACCAATTACCTGGGCACCCAGCGGATGGGCGCCGTGCTCTCCCACAATGCGGGGGGCTACTGCTGGCTGGATTCGCCGCAGTTTCACCGCATCACCCGCTTCCGCCCCAACGGCGTGCCCATGGACTTTCCCGGCCACTACGTGTACCTGCGGGACGCGGAGACGGGAAAATACTGGTCCGTCAGCTGGCAGCCCACGGGTCTCGATTTGCATGCGGCGAAGTACACCTGCCGCCACGGGCTCAACTATTCCACGTACACCTGTGAATATGAGGGCATCCATGCCAGCCAGACGCTGTTCATTCCCCGGGAGGAGGGGGACGCGGACCCGGTGGAGATCTTCGACGTGCGCGTGCGCAACGACTCGGACCGCCCGCGGGCCCTCGACGTGACCGGCTACGTGGAGTTCTCCTTCCACAACATCGAGATCGACAACCAGAACTTTCAGATGAGCCTCTACTGCGCCGGGTCCTTTCTGGAGAATGGCGCGGCGGTCTGCGAGCTGCACTACGAGCCGGACAGCTTCCAGTTCTTCGCGGCGTCCTTCGAGCCGGACGGCTGGGAGGGCACGCGCGACGGGTTCCTGGGCAGCTATCGGACCGAGCGCAACCCCATCGGCGTCGAGCGCGGGCTGGGCGGCGGCAGTGAAAACGGGGGCAACCCCGTGGGCGCGCTGGCCAAGCGGCTGGCGCTGGCCCCCGGCGAGGAGCAGCGGGTGCTGTTCTACCTGGGAACCGGGCGCGGCGCAGCCGCCGGGGACGCCCGCAGGCGCTACGACTTCGCGGGGGCCGACCGGGCGTTTGCGGCGCTGCGGCGCTTCTGGAACGACAAGCTGGGCGCGCTGCAGGTCCGCACGCCCCACGCCAACATGGACCGCAGCCTGAACGTCTGGAACCTGTACCAGAGCGAGATCAACGTGCTGTTCTCCCGCTTCTCCTCCTTCATCGAGGTGGGCGGGCGCACGGGCCTGGGCTACCGGGACACCGCCCAGGACGCCATGTGCATCCCCCACGCCGAGGCCGAGGGCTGCCGAAGGCGGATTGAACAGCTGCTGAACGGCCTGACCTCCGCGGGCTACGGCCTGCACCTGTTCGACCCCGCCTGGTTTGAGGGCGAGGAGGCGGAGCGGGAGTGGTCGCCCACGGTGGTCCCCAAGGCCACCGACAACCGGCACGTGCACGGCATTGAGGACGCCTGCGCCGACGACGCGCTGTGGCTGATCCCCGCCATCGTGGAATACGTGCGGGAGACCGGGGACGCGGCCTTTTTCGATCGCGTCGTGCCCTACGCGGACGGCGGCACGGACACCGTCTGGGAGCACATGCGGCGCATACTGGACTTCTCCTACGGGCAGATCGGCAGCCACGGCATCACCAAGGGGCTGCGGGCGGACTGGAACGACTGCCTGAACCTGGGCGGCGGGGAGAGCGCCATGGTGGCCTTCCTGCTGATCTGGGCGACGGAGCACTTCCTGGACGCGGCGCGGCACCTGGGCCGGGCGGAGGACATCGCCGCCTGCGAGCCCCGACTCGAGGCGATGCGGGCGGCCTGCCAGGCGGCGCTGTGGGACGGCGGCTGGTTCCTGCGGGGCTTCACCGCCGACGGGCGCGCCATCGGCAGCCATGCCGCGGCGGAGGGCAAGGTGCACCTGGAGAGCAACGCCTGGGCGGTGGTCTCCGGCGCGGCGACCCGCGAACAGGGCCTGCGCGCGATGGACGCGGTGGACGAGTGGCTGTTCACGCCCTACGGCCTGATGCTGAACGCGCCTTCCTTCACCCGGCGGGACGACGGCATCGGATTCATCACCCGCGTCTACCCGGGCATCAAGGAGAACGGCTCGGTATTCAGCCACTCCAACCCCTGGGCGTGGGTGGCCGAGTGCCGGCTGGGGCGCGGCGGCCGGGCGATGAAGTTCTATGACGCGCTGCTGCCGGAAAACCAGAACGACATCCAGGAGATCCGCCTGGCGGAGCCCTACAGCTACTGCCAGTTCATCATGGGCAGGGACCACGCCGCTCAGGGGCGCGCGCGGCACCCGTTCATGACCGGTTCGGCGGGCTGGGCTTACTACGCCGCGACGCGCTACATGCTGGGCGTGCGGCCGGAGTTCGACCGCCTGACCGTCGATCCCTGCATTCCCGCGGCGTGGGACGGCTTCGGGCTGACCCGCCGCTGGCGCGGAGCCGTGTACGACATCCGCGTGGAGAACCCGGAGCACGTGGAGAAGGGCGTGCGGTCCATCGAGGTGGACGGCGCGCCGGCGGCGCGCATCCCGGTCTTCGAAGGCGGTCGGCACGCGGTGCGCGTGGTCCTGGGAGGAGAGGCATCCGAATCCGTCGAAGGAGGGCATGGACAGTGATTCAATTCGGAACGGGCGGGTGGCGCGCCGTGATCGGCGACGGCTTTACCCGATCCAACATCCAGCGGGTGGCCGCGGCGCTGGGACGCCGCATCTGCCGGGAGGGCGTCCGGCGGGAGATCTGCATCGGCTACGACCGGCGCTTTCTGAGCCGGGAGGCGGCCATATGGTTTTCCGAGGCCATCGCGGGGGAGGGCGTGAAGGTGAACTTCATCAACCTGTCCGCACCCACGCCCCAGATCATGTTCACGGTCAAGAACTGGGAGCTGCCCTACGGCGCGGCCGTCACGGCCAGCCACAACCCGGCGCTGTGGAACGGCATCAAGCTGTTCACCGCCGGCGGCCGGGATGCGGCCCAGGCGGTCACCGACGCCATCCAGGACGAGGCCAACGCCATGGAGGATTCGGACCTTCACCCCGTGGAGTTCGAGCTGGGGCGGCAGCGCGGCCAGATCGTGTTCGTCGATCCCCGGGACGAATACCTGGATTCCATACTGGCGCGGGTGGACACCTCGGCCATCCGGCGGCGCAGGCCCCGCATCGTGCTGGACCCGATGTTCGGCGTCAGCCTGACGGGCCTTCTGACGATCCTGTACAGCTGCCGCTGCGACGTGGACATCATCCACGACAACCACGACGCCTTCTTCGGCCGCCACCTGCCCGCCCCCAGCCCGGAGACGCTGGCGGAGCTGCAGCGCCAGGTGCTCGAGCACAACGCCAACCTGGGCATCGCCACCGACGGCGACGCGGACCGGTTGGGCGTGGTGGACGAGACGGGCCGCTACATCAGCGCGAACCTGGTGCTGGTGCTGCTGTACCACTACCTGCTGAAGTACAAGGGCTGGCGGGGCGCCGCGGTGCGCAACGTGGCCACCACCCACCTGCTGGACCGCGTGGCGGCGAAGTTCGGCGAGCGCTGCATCGAGGTACCCGTGGGCTTCAAGCACATCTCGGCGGCCATGCAGGCCAGCGACGCGCTGATCGGCGGCGAGTCCTCCGGCGGGCTCACGGTCCGGGGCCACATCTTTGGTAAGGACGGGCTGTACGCTGCGTCGCTGCTGGTGGAGATGCTGGCCGTGACCGGGCGGCCGCTCTCCGGGATGGTGCAGGACATCTACGACGAGTTCGGCGAGCTGCACATGGCCGAGCACGACTGGCCGCTGACCCTGGCGGAGAAGGAGGAGATCGCCGGGCGGGTGTTCGAGCGCCGCGAGCTGCCGGCGTTTGACAAGCCCGTCGAGCGCATCGGCTGGGAGGACGGCTGCAAGGTCTGGTTCCGGGAGGCGTGGATCATCGTGCGCTTCAGCGGCACGGAGCCGCGCCTGCGCGTGTTCGCCGAGGCCCCGACCGTGGAGGGCGCGGAGGCGCTGGTCAATGTCATGGCGGCTTTCCTCGGGCTGCCCCCGACGGCAAAAGATCGCTGAGCCCGCGCCGCCGACGCGGGGAACCCCGTCTTCAGGAGGTCCTTCATGCGAGTTTTCAAGAACATCCGCGTACAGCTCGTGATCATCGTGCTGGTCTGCTACATGCTGCCCGTGCTGGTGCTGGGCGTGTATGTGGGCGGCGCCGTGCTGCGGAACCTTCGGGACAAGACCGAATCCGCCCTGATCACGGGCATGGACTATTCGCTGATGCTGGCGGAGGAGAACCTGCAGAAGGCCGTCACCCTGTCCCAGGACGCCACCTACGACGGGGAGCTGACGGAGGCGGTGGCCCAGCGGGATTCCGGCGGCATCTCGGAGGGCGAATACCTGCGCCGGGCCCGGAGCTACATCGAGCGCCGGTACGGCCGGGAAGCGCTGTTGACCTTCGCGGCCTGCTTTACGCTGGACAACCCGGATCTGCTGCTGGTGAGCCGCAGCGGCGACGACGCGGCCGCGCGCTACCGGGCGGAGGCGCACGAGGCGGTTCAGGCGCTGGCGGACGCGCTGGATACCCAGTGCCGCTTCGTGCGGTTCGGGGACGACCTGTACCTGGTGCGCAAGCTGATGAACCTGCGCATGCGGCCCTACGGCATGCTGGTGCTGGGCATCGATGCGCAGCAGGTCGCCGCCCCGTTGATCGCGCTGGCGCGGGAGTGGGACGCCCGGCTGGACGTGCGGCTGGACGACGTGCGGCTCACAGATATGACCGCCACCGGCGACGGCGG
>JAFWBZ010000271.1 GCA_017537105.1 Clostridia bacterium
CCATTAACATGACCAGCGAGGAAGCTCAAAAAGAGCTGCTGGATGCCTTTGTTCTCTATGTCCTCAGTGCGAAAAAAGTGTGGCGTGTTTCTCACGCGAGGATCACCGATTCAGCGGGCAATATCACTGACGGTAAAGCAATGATTGAAAAGCTGAGCAATCCCTCGCTCCTTGAGAGTATAAACCAAATCCTTGAGCACAATCCCGCTCTCCTCGAAGAATGGCAGTCTATAGCGCTCACAGGTATTTTGGGGCACAGTGTGATCGAGAACGACAGATTAATTCCCATTGAGGGAACACAACTGCGGAAAGCACTCACTGCAGAAAACATCAGATAAGAAAAGCCCCCAAGCCGCTGACCGTCAGTAGTTTGGGGGCTTCGTCAATTATGGGGTTATGCTTCGATCTCGGTCCCGTCCTTGAAGGTGACGGTGATCCCGGCGTCCTCGGTGACGGTCACATAATCGACCATCGCCAGCCAGTCTTCATCCCGGAAGACCGTCAAAGTTTCCCGTTTCTTCAGGGCTTCCGGAAACAGCTCGATCTGCTGGCGTCTGGCCTGCCGGTCGGTGATCTGCTGGGCCAGTACCTTCTGGCGGGCCTTGGCGGTGTCGAACCGGTCCACCAGTGTATCGTAGCGTTTCTGGTATTCGACCTGATCGAGGGCAACACGGGCGTTTTCCTTGATGCAATCCTCGATCAGACCGGCGACCACGTTGATTTCGGCATCCAGTCCATCGAGCTCCTGCTGCAGGTCATCGGTAGCCAGATGGGGCTCCAGTACTTCGTGGTAGACGGCGATAATCCCGTCCTTGGCGTCGATCACCTGGTTTGCGGCCCGGAGGAAGATATCCTTCAGCTGATCCTCGGTGAGCGTCGGTGTGGTGCATTTCTCTCCCTCGAACTTGTGATTGCACTGCCAGATGACCCGGCGATACTTCTTCACCTGTGGCAAGAAGTACCCGGTGCTGTGGCTGCTGCACGGCACCCACGGCGCCCACACCGACTGGCTGCGCAAGAGCAAGGTGGAGGTGTACTCCCGGGAGCGCGAGCTGATCGTGGTGATGCCCAGCGTGCAGAATTCCGACTACACCAACTGGCCGGGCTTCGGCACGGGCTATGACAGCTTCCGGATGATCCGCGACGAGCTGGTGCCGCTGGTGCACCACTGGCTGCCCGCCTCCGACCGGCCCGAGGACAACTTCGTGGCGGGCCTGTCCATGGGCGGCGGCGGCGCGCTGAAGTTCGCGCTGAACTGCCCGGACATCTTCGGCGCCGGCGTGGTGCTCTCCTACGCGCCCCGGGACATCGACACCCCCGAGGACCTGTTCGAGGGCGCCATCAACGGCGACAACTCCCGCCTGGCCAACACCCTCAAGAACGCCGGCGGCGCGCAGGCCTACCGGGATTCCATCGACAACTCCTTCCGCCAGGTCATGCAGCTTCACGAGGCGGGCAGGCTGCCGAAGCTGTACTTCTGCATCGGCACCGAGGACTTCCTCTACGACCCGCTGTACGTGCCCTTCAAGCGCGCCTGCCAGGAGAAGGGCATCGACATCCACTTCGAGGAGGAGCCCGGCATGGGCCACGAGTGGCGGTTCTGGGACCCCTACATCGAAAAGAGCATGGACTTCTTCGGCATTCCCAAGGTGCCCTACGCGGACAGCTTCCGCGGCCTGAAGGGCAGGAAGTTTCTGTAAATGCCGGTTCACTGACGACCCAGAGGTGCTTTCCTCTTGAACGGTCTCCGCGAGTGCGGAGGCCGTTTGCTTTGCCGGCGGGAGCGCATTTTGAATTGTTAACGCAATCACACGCCAGGCGGGATTGACAGCGGTTCGGGGAAAGGGCTACAATATAAATTGTGATATTTTGCGCGGGATTTCGCGAAAAAGGAGCATCATTCATGCGCAGGCCCATTTGATCGGTTCGGGAGATACGGATTGCAACAACGACATGGAGGAATAGAATATGCCGCATCCCGAACTGAAGGGCGAGGTGGCGCGCCGGCGCACCTTCGCCATCATCTCGCACCCCGACGCCGGCAAGACGACGCTGACCGAGAAGCTGCTGCTCTATGGCGGCGCGATCCGCCAGGCGGGCTCCGTGAAGGCCCGCAAGGCCGCGCGCCACGCCACCTCCGACTGGATGGAGATCGAGAAGCAGCGCGGCATCAGCGTGACGTCGTCGGCGATGCAGTTTGACTACAAGGGCGGCTTCGACGAGTCGCTGATCGTGCAGGAGCAGTTCCGGCCCCGGCGCGACGACGCGGAGCCGTTGAACCCGGAGCAGGGCTATCGCATCAACATTCTGGACACTCCGGGACACCAGGACTTCTCCGAGGACACCTATCGCACGCTGGTGGCCGCGGACAGCGCGGTCATGCTGATCGACAACGCCAAGGGCGTGGAGGAGCAGACCATCAAGCTGTTCAAGGTCTGTCGCCTGCGCTCGATCCCCATCTTCACGTTCATCAACAAGATGGACCGCACGGGCCGCGATCCCTTCGAGCTGATGGAGGACATCGAATCCGTGCTGGGCATCCGCAGCTGCCCCGTGAACTGGCCCATCGGCATCCATGGCGACTTCAAGGGCGTGTACCACCGGGACACCCGGCTGATCGAGCTCTACTCGGGTGGTGACCACGGCCAGGGTCAGGTGCGCGTGGAGACCGTGTCCATCGACGACCCCGCCTGCCCGGACAGGATCGGCCGCACCTACTACGACAAGCTGGTCGAGGACATCGAGCTGCTGGACGAGGCCGGGGACGAGTTCGACATCGACAAGGTGCTGTCCGGCCAGCTGACGCCCATGTTCTTCGGCTCCGCCACCAACAACTTCGGCGTGGAGCCGTTCCTGAACCGCTTCCTCAGCTACACGCAGTCGCCCACGCCCCGCGCGGCGGAGGGCGTCGGGCCCATCCGGCCGGACGACGAGAAGTTTACCGGCTTCATCTTCAAGATCCAGGCCAACATGAACCCGGCCCACCGGGACCGCCTGGCCTTCATGCGGGTGTGCTCCGGCGTGTTCGAAAAGGGCATGACCGTGTGGCACTCCTCCAGCAACAGCCGCATCAAGCTGGCCCAGCCCCAGACCTTCATGGCCCAGGAGCACGAGAGCGTGGAGGTGGCCTATCCCGGCGACATCATCGGCCTGTTCGACCCGGGCATCTTCCGCCTGGGCGACACCATCTGCACGGGCAATCCCGTGAAGTATTCGGGCATCCCGCTGTTCGCGCCGGAGTTCTTCTGCCGGGTCTCTCCGGAGGACTCCATGAAGCGCAAGCAGTTTCTGAAGGGCGTGAACCAGCTTAGCCAGGAGGGCGCCATCCAGACCTTCAAGCGGCCCAACATCGGCCGCGAGGAGATGATCGCCGGCGTGGTGGGCGTGCTGCAGATGGACGTGCTGGAGTACCGGCTCAAGACGGAATACGGCGTGAACATCACCCGGGAGAACCTGCCCTTCCGCTTCGTGCGCTGGATCGTGGAGACGCCCAAGCCC
>JAFWBZ010000272.1 GCA_017537105.1 Clostridia bacterium
CCCCGGTAGCCCGTGAAGCTGTAGAACATGCACATCACCAGCGGATAGACGATGAATGCCGTATAAAAGAACAGCAGCGGCGCCACGAACATCCAGAACCGCTTCTTCGTGTAGATGTGCTTCGTAACGCTCCCTCCTCCTCATCCCGGGGCAAAGCAGGCGCTCCGCGTCCGTCCCTGACAGCCCGTCCGCGAATCGCTCCAACATTCAATGAAAGGGTCCGGCGGCACGGGTTGCACCGCCGGACGTCCGTGTGTGGGTCCTGCAGAGAGGATCGCGTCAGCTCTGCATGTTGCTCTGCCAGTCCGCCAGGAACTGCATCGCGCCGTCGATGTCGGTGGCGCCGGTGATGATGGCGGTGACGGCGTTGCGGTAGGGCGCTTTGATGGAGGCGTCGTACCAGGCCTGGCACTGGTCAGGTACGCTGTAGGCGTCGGAAGAGATAGCGTCGAAGATGGTGACCATGAAGGGATCCAGCGCGGCGGGATCCACATAGCTCAGGTCGGTGGCCGGGATGGTGCCGCCCTCCCACAGCGCGGCGGTGCCGTCGCCGGAGGTCAGGAAGCGGATCCACTCCTTGACGGCCTCCAGCTTGGCCTCGTCCTGCTCCACACAGCTGCCCACATACACGTTCCAGCCGTAGGTGCGCAGGCCAACGGTCTTGTCCACCTGGGAGTCGGGGAACTGGGGACCAAAGTTGAACACGAACTTGTCCGCGTGCTCGGAGGCGTCCAGCTCGGCCACGAAGGAGGTGGCGAAGCAGTACATTGCGGCGTCGCCGTTCAGGAAGGAGGCCTTCGCCTCATCGTTGGAGGTGTAGGATACGGCATCGCCGTAGGCGCCGGTGGCGGCGATCTCCGCGATGCGCTCCAGGGTCTTGCGGTAGGCCTCGTTGGAGAAGAAGTCCTCCTCGCCCGCGGTCAGGCGGTCGCACATGGCCTTGTCCACGCCGTACTGGCAGAACAGCGCATGGTAGCCCCAGATGGCCCAGATGTCGGTGGCACCGTGGGCGATTGCCCGCACGCCGTTATCCGTCAGCACCTTGCAGACATTGATGAAGTCATCGAAGGTCTCCGGAACCTCCAGGCCGTACTGGCCCAGGATCTCGGTGTTGTAGGCCCAGCCCTGAACCTCGGCCATGTAGGGGATGGCCCAATAGCCGTCCACAGCCTCGTTGGCGAAGTCCAGCGCGTCGGTCTTGTAGTTGTCCTTGATCTCGGCCACGATGTCGTCCAGCGGCAGGATCACACCCGTGCCCGCCCACTGCTTGACGTAGCCGTAGCTGATGTTCATCAGGTCCGGCAGGTTGTTCACCGTGGCGGCCATCTGGAACTTGGAGTTGTAGTCGTCGGAGTTGCCGCCGATGGGAACCAGGTCGAGCTTGATGTTCGGATGGGATTCCATGAACTTCTGCGCCGCGATGACGATGCCGCTTTGCTCCGCCGCGCCGGCCTCCAGGTCGTTGCAGGGCAGCCAGTACGTCAGCGTGACGGGCTCGGCGCTCTCCGCGAAGGCGGTCGAGGCGAGCAGCATTGCCAGTGCCAGGAGACAGACCAGAACACGTTTCATGTGAATTTTCCTCCTTGATTCTATCTGCACGGGTCGCCCCGTACGCATCTCCCAAAGATATGCAAGCGGTTGCATTTATATGATACCACAACGGCTCTCAGAATGCAAGTATTGATTATATATTCTTTAATTTTTATTCACTATGCACGAAAAAAACAGCCCGTTTAAAGGCCTGTATTTGCCTGATTTGCACAGATTTTTAATTATCCGGGAGTCGTCTGTGTGTTATCGGTTGCATTTTCAACCGTGACATGGTATAATGGATTGGGATGCGAAAAGGGGGATCCATATGAGTGGGAAGAGGACGGGGCCCATCGAGCCCTTCCGACTCTGGAACAACGTCTGTTTCGTGGGGAGCCAAGCGGTCTCCGTCCACCTAATCGACACCGGCGACGGCCTTCTGCTGATCGACACCGGCTATCCCTTCATGCGCGATGAGATCGTGCGGAACATTCGCAGCCTGGGCTTCGATCCCGCCGACGTACGGGGGATCCTCCACAGCCACGGGCATTACGACCACTATGGAAATACCCTCTATCTGAAAGCCCTCAGCGGCGCGGAGACCTGGATCAGCCGGATCGACAACGAGATCATCAACGGGCGCCGGGATCTGTCCTGGGCCGTTGAACTTGGATATGAGCGTCTGGAGCCCTTCGACTGCGACCACCTGCTGGAGGACGGCGACGTGGTAGCGCTGGGCGATGTGCGTATCCGTTGCCGCCTGGCGCCGGGGCACACGGAGGGCACACTGGCCTTCTTCTTTGAATCGGGAGGCATGCGCCTGGCCATGCACGGCGGCGTGGGCCTGAACAGCATGGCCGCCTCCTTCCTGGCCGCGCGCGACCTGCCCAGGGACCTGCCCGAGCGCTTCCGGGAGAGCCTCCACGCCCTGAAGGCAGAGTCTGTGGACATCGTCCTGGGCAATCATCCCGAGCAAAGTGACACGGAAGCCAAGGCCGAAAGGCTGCGCGCCGGCGACCTCCGGGCGTTTGTGGACCCTGGCGAATGGCCGCGCTTTCTGGATGCGTGCGAGGCCCGGCTGGATGAAATGCTGGCCCGGGAGCGGGCGGAAAGGAGCTGATCGCCAATGACCCTCTCCTGTGAACGCCTCCGGCAGTACTGCGCCGATGCCCTGACGCGCTGCGGCGTGCGAGAGGACGACGCCCGGAACACCGCCGCCGTGCTGGTGAGCGCAGACATGCGGGGCATCCACTCCCACGGCGTCGTGCGCATGATCGGCTATGTGAACTGCCTGAAGAGCGGCGGGGTCCGGGCGGATGCCGTCCCCAGGATCTGCCGGGAGAGCGCCGTCTCCGCCCTGGTCGACGCGGACCGCGGGCTGGGCATTCCCGCCACGCTGTTCGCCGTGGAGATTGCCCGGCAGAAAGCGCTGGAGTGCGGCGTTGCTGTGGTGAACGTGTTCAACAGCCACCATCACGGCGCCTGCGGCTGGTACAGCCAGCAGCTGGCCGACGCGGGGCTGATGGCCGCCGTCATGTCCACCGGGGACGTGATCATGGCGCCCTCGGGCGGCGCAGGCCGGGCCATTGGCAACAACCCCTTTTCCTATGCGCTGCCGGCAGGCCGCTACCGGGCCGTGTGCTACGACGTAGCCATGAGCGCCGTCGCCGCGGGCAAGATCTCCATCGCCGCCGCGCAGGGAGAGCGCATTCCCCTGGGCTGGCTGCTGGATCCCTCCGGCCTGCCCACCACCGACCCCGCGGACTACGACCGGGGCGGCGCGCTGGTACCCTTCAGCGGGCACAAAGGCTACGGCCTGGCCATCATGGTGGAGGCCTTCGCAGGCCTGCTGTCCGGCGGCGCGATGCTTTCGGACATCCACGCCTGGAACTGCGACCCGGGCACCAGCGGAAACGTGGGCCATCAGATCATCGCCATGAACCCTGCCCTGCTGAACCCCGGGGTCGACCTCGCCGCCCGCGTGGAGGCGATGATCGAGCAGCTCGCCGCCGCGGAGAAGGCCCCCGGCACCCAGCGAATCCTCTATCCGGGCCAGCTGGAGCAGGAGCGGGAGCGGGCGGCCATGGAGCACGGCCTGGACCTGCCGGACGCCGCGCTGGACGCCCTGAGGGCCGTGTCCGAGGCGTGCGGCCCAACTCTTGACATGGAATCCATGCGGTTTGAGGAGTGATATTGTGAACAAAAGCGAAATGCTGATCGAAAAACTGCGTCGGCGGGAGAAGGTCATCGGCACCACGATGATCATGCTGCCCGATCCCATCCTGGTCGAAAAGATGCTGGACCCGCGGCTGGACTTTGTGCTGATGGACGCAGAGCATGGGCGCTTCGACACGCAGAACGTCATTCCCATGCTGCACACCTGCAGGATGCTGGGCATTCCCGGTTTCGTCCGGGTACAGGACAGCCAGTACCACCTGATCGCCAAGGCGATCGACATGGGCGCCGACGGCGTGATGATCCCCCGGGTGGAGACGCCGGAACAGCTGCGCGTGGTGGTGGACGCGGTGCGCTTCGGCCCCGTGGGGCGCAAGGGCGCGGGCGGCTACGCCCAGTTCTACCCCGGCGAGAGCTTCGAGCACTTCCAATGCAGCCGCATGGTGTTCATCCAGATCGAATCCAGGAAGGGCATCGACCATCTGCCGGAGATCCTCGAAGGCTATGGCGAACACATCGACGGCGTCATCATCGGCCCCAACGACATGTCCGTCATGCTTGGCACGCCCTTCGACTGCAAGAGCGCCGTGATGGAGGCCGCCGTGAAGGAGGTCTTCGACATCAGCGCGCGCTGGGGCAAATCCTGCGGCATCTTCTGCAACGACGCCGCGGACGCCGCCCACTACCGCGCCATGGGCGCAAACGTGCTCTGGACCGCCAGCGACATGCAGTTCTACTGCCGGGGCTTCGGCGAGACCATGAGCGAACTGGAAAACTTGTGACGGGAGAAGAGCCATGAAGATCGTTGTTCTCGACAGGCCGCTGGAGATGCCGGGCGAGCTGGACTGGAGCGCACTGGACGGGCTGGGCAGCGTGGTCTACTACGATCGTACGCCTCCGGAAGAGGTGCCGGAGCGCATCGGTGACGCGGAGATCGTGCTGCTGAACAAGGCGGAGCTACGCTCGGACGCCATCGCCCGCTGCCCCTCCCTGCGGTTCATCAGCGTGATCGGCACCGGCTACAATACGGTGGACGTGGACGCCGCGGCGGCGCGGGGCATCCCGGTTTCCAACGTGCCCAACTACGGCACGGAGGCCATCGGCCAGCACGCCATCGCTCTGCTGCTGGAGATCACCAACCACGTGGCGCACCACGACGCGGAGGTGCGCAAGCTGCGCCGCAGCGGCGAGCGGGACTGGTGCTTCTGGGACTACCCCATGATCGAGCTGGCGGGCAAGACCCTGGGCATCGTCGGCCTGGGGCGGGTGGGAACCACCACCGCGCGGGCGGCCCACGCCTTCGGCATGCACGTCGTCGCCTGCGATGCCGTCCGGCGTCCGGACATGGCTTCCTATGTGGAATACGTCTCCCTGGAGGAGCTGTTCGCGCGTTCCGACGTGATCTGCCTGCACTGTCCCCTCTTCCCGGAGACGGAGGGTATGATCGACTCCGCCGCCATCGCGCAGATGAAGGACGGGGTCATTCTGATCAACAACAGCCGGGGCGGCCTGGTGCGGGACGCGGACCTCGCCGAGGCACTGGCCTCGGGCAAGGTGAGCGCCGCGGGTTTGGACACCGTTGCCATCGAACCGATCCAGCCCGACAACCCGCTGCTGTCCGCGCCGAACGTGTTCTTCACGCCCCACATCAGCTGGGCGGCGCTGGAGTGCCGGCGGAGGCTGAAGGACATGGCCATCGACAACGTGCGCGCCTTTATCAACGGCGCGCCGCAGAACGTGGTCAACCGCGTGTAGGAGCGGACAAACCACAGGGACGGCTCCCGTGGCCATCGTCAATGGCGCGGGAGGCCGCCCCTTTCGTTTTTGGAAGGCAACCCCTCTGCACCCGCCGGAAAAACCGGTTGCCAGCGGGGCGCAATTCCGATATAACGGCAAAAACGGAATGCCGTTCATCCATCGACCGCGCTGCGTAGGACAGAGGGCAGATCACCCATGAAGAAGAGAAACCGGCACTCGCTGCTGGTGCTGATCATCGTGATCTGCGCCGCCATGCTGCTGACGCTGTTCCTGTCCTTTTCCTATGTCAACCGCGAGGCGTCCCGCAGCTTTGAGTAGTCGATCATCGAGGCCAAAGCCGAGGAGACGCTGTCCTTTTCCAAGCTGATCAACAACGGCTTCTACTCACCAGTGGAAAGCAAGCTGAGAACAGCGAGAATTTGACGCTTTATTCCGGTGTCAAGACTATGGATAGAACCAATCAATGCCTCTTCCTTCTCGTATGTAGTCGTGCAAAAACGAACAAAATCGGGTATAAATGAGCAGAATGCAAACGTTGTATCGTTTGCCTGAGCCTATGACACTTAGTTCTGTGAAATGGACCGGGACTTCCCCGATCTATGGACGCCCGTAAAGGGCGACGTCCCCAAGAAGCGGACACGAAATGTGCTGTGAAGTCCCAAATTGCCGGCATATCAAATCATGATGTTGACGAATTATTGACATGCCGACAGGATGCCAATCCTTTCTAAGGGTCGTTTGGATGCTGAAGATATACTTGTTGGGGAGGGGAGGTCAGGCGGCTTTCTTTGCCGCCTGCTTATCTACAGCGTCCTTCAGCAGTTTAATACGATCTTCGTGAAACTTCTGAATCTCGGGGTACTGTTCGAAGAACCATGCCTGAATTTCGACGTACCCAGCGGACATGGCACCGATAGCCTTATTTTGATTACAATATCCACAAGCGGAAAGTCTACAGGAAGAACGGAAAGCCCTATCAAGTCAGCCCATATGCCCTTGTGTATTCCGATGAAAAC
>JAFWBZ010000021.1 GCA_017537105.1 Clostridia bacterium
ACACCGAGGAGGAGCGGCAGGACAGCTACCGGATCATCCTTCAGGAGACCATCCGCCTGCAGAAGCTGGTGGGCGAGATGCTGGATATGTCTCGCTTGCAGGACGGCCGGATCAGCGTGGAGCTGGAGCGGTTGGATATCCCGGGCATCCTGGAGGCCGCCGCGCGCGGCATGCAGGGCATCGCGGACGAGTCCGGCGTCGAACTGAAGATCGAGACCGACGGCACACCGCTGTCCTGCATGGGCAACGAGGATCGCATCGCGCAGGTGCTGGTGATCCTGATGGACAACGCCCTGAGCTTTACGCCCGCGGGCGGCACGGTGACGCTGTTTGCCCGGGACGCGGGGGACTGCGTGGCCGTGGGCGTCCGGGACACCGGCTGCGGCATCGAGCCCAAGGATCTGCCGCTGATCTGGGAGCGCTTCTACAAGGCGGACCGCTCCCGCATGCGCACCACCGGCACCGGCCTGGGCCTGTCCATTGCGAAGCTCGTGGTGGAGCTGATGGGCGGTACGATCGGCGTGGTCAGCGAGCCCGGGCACGGCGCGGAGTTCACCTTCCTGCTGAAGAAAAACTGATTTGCCCGTGATCCATTTACAAAATGCGAACGGCGCAGGCTTTGCGTGCCTGCGCCGTTCGCGCTGCAAGGTACATCGATCCCGAGGCATCTTGCACCTTTTCAATTCTCAAGAATAAAGCGCTGCAGCGCCTCCGCGCTGTCGAAGGCGCGGGAGATGGGCAGCCCTTCGAACTCCTCCCTGCGGCGATAGCCCCAGGTGACCCAGGCGCAATCGACGCCGGCATTTTGGGCGGTGAGGATGTCCGCGTCGCCGTCGCCCACGTAGAGCGTGCGGGAGGGCTCCGCGCCCAGCGCGCGCATGATGCGGAGTGCGCCGTCCGGAGCGGGCTTCCGGGGGATGTCGTCGCGCTCGCCCAGCGCGAGCTCGATGTCGTCTCCAAAGTGCGCCCGGCAGAGCAGCTGCGTGGCGGCGTCCAGCTTGTTGGAGTTGCAGGCCGTGTGGATGCCGCAAGCGCGCAGGGCGCGCACCAGCTCTGGAATGCCGGGGTAGGGCGCGGTGTGGACGTTGACGCGCTCCGCGTAGTTGGCCTTGAAGCGACGGATCACGTCCTGGACGGCAGCCTCTTCGGTATCCTCCGGCAGGAGCCGACGGATCAGCCGCCCGACGCCGCCGCCGATCATCGCGCGCACCTCTTCAGCGGGCCTCGTCGGCAGCCCGATCTCCGTCAGGGTGCGGTTTCCGGCGTCGGCCAGGTCGTCCAGCGTGTTGAGCAGCGTGCCGTCCAGATCGAAAATCACCAGATTATATCGCATTGTGTCCGCCTCCTGCAGTGGTGCGCGTTTTTTCTGTGGAATCATCATACCAGCCGCGCGGGAATGTTTTGCGCCGTTCGGGTTAGAATTGGGTTATATCGATGACATCTGTGAGACAAAAGCGCATCCTCATTGAAATTCCGCCGCCTGTGTGATAGAATATACCCTGTGAAAGTGTAAAAATATGCAGTGCTTTCGTCGAATGGCGAAGCATTGCGGCCGAGAGGGACGTCGAATGGAGGCATATTCGGAATTGGCCGGGATCTATGACGCGCTGATGGACGATGTCGACTATGACGGCTGGGCGGAATACTATCTGAAGCTGCTCGCCCGCGCCGGGGTCGCGCCGAAGCGCCTTTGCGACTGCGCCTGCGGCACCGGAGCGCTGTCGGTCCGCTTTGCGGAGCGCGGCATCCGCGTCACGGGGGTGGATCTCTCCCGCGACATGCTGGAGCGCGCGCAGCAGCGCGCCAGGGCACGTGGGGTGCAGGCGATGTTCGTCTGCCAGGACATGCGCTCGCTGGAGCTTCCGCGGCCGGTGGATGCGGTGGTGTGCGGCTGCGACGGCGTGAACTACCTGCTGGACGACGGTGCGCTGGACGCATTCTTCCGGCGGGCGCACGCGGCGATCCGCCTCGGCGGCGCGCTTGCCTTCGACATTTCCTCCGCCTATAAGCTGGAGCGTGTGCTCGGGAACGCCTTCTTCGGCGAGGAGCGGGACGACGTCGCCTATCTGTGGTCCAACCGGTTTGACGAGTCGGCCCGAACGGTGACCATGGACCTCACGTTCTTTGTGAAGGAGCACGACGGACGATATCGGCGCTTTACCGAGGTGCACGTGCAGAGGGCCCACGAGGCCGGGCACATCGCCGGGCGGCTCGAGGCCTGCGGCTTTAAAGCCGTGGAGATCTTCGGGGACCGGACGCTTTCCGCGCCGGGTGCGGAGGCCCAGCGGATACACTTTCTCGCGACGCGAGGATAAAAGAGGGAAGAACGATGGATTTGAGAAGCCGGGACGGCATATTGCATATATCACTGCTGGAGGGGCAGGCGCGCGCGATCCTGATCGAGTCGACGCAGATGGTGCAGGAGGCGAAGCGCATACACGGACTTTCGAAGATCGCCACCGCGGCGCTGGGGCGCACCCTGACCGCCACCGCTATGATGGGCTCGATGCTGAAGGGCACGGACGAGAGCGTCACCGCCTCCATCAAGGGAGGAGGCCCCATCGGCACCGTGCTGGCGGTGTCCAATGAAAACTGCGTGGTCAAGGGCTACGTGGACAATCCCGCCATCGACCTGCCGCGCACGGGGCCAAAGCTGCCCGTGGGCGCGGCGGTGGGCCGGAGCGGGCGGCTGACCGTCATCAAGGACATGCACCTGCGCGAGCCCTATGTGGGCCAGGTCAACCTGGTTTCGGGGGAGATCGCCGAGGACTTCGCGATGTACTTCACCGCCTCCGAACAGACGCCGTCGCTGGTGTCCCTGGGCGTGTTGGTCTCGGAGGAGCGCGTGGAGGCCGCGGGCGGGCTGATCGTGCAGATGCTGCCCGGCGCGAGCGAGGCGGCAATACGGTCCGTCGAGAACTCCGCGGGCATGTTCATGGACATTTCCGGCACGATGCGGGAATACCATCTGGACGGCGCGGTGCAGCAGCTGCTGATGCACCTCGAGCCCCGGATCCTCGAGCGCAGGGAGACCCGCTATGCCTGCGATTGCAGCCGCGAGCGGGTGGAGCGCGCGCTGATCAGCCTCGGCGCTAAGGAACTGGACGACATGATCCGCGAGCAGCACGGCGCGCAGGTCGACTGCCACTTCTGCAACAGGCGGTATGAATTCAGCGAAGGGGAGCTGCGGGCGCTGCTCGCCTCCGCGACGTCTCGGGAGGATCCATGAGGGACAATCCAAAGGTTGTTTCAATGAAGCGAAACGCGGCCTATCTGCATCACAGGGCGATGCTGAACCGCCGCGACAACCGCATCGTCGACGCGCTGGAGCTGATGCGCAGCGCGGTGGAGGCCTCGCCGGAGAACCATGAGTATCGGCTGGATCTGGCGGAGCTGTACTGCGAGATGGGCTGTCACGAGCAGTCCACCCGGCTGCTGCTGGACATGCTCACCCGGGCGGACGCGCCCAGCGAATGCTTCTACGGGCTCGCGCTGAATCAGCTGGGCATGAACGACCTGAGCGGCGCCCGGCAATCGCTGGCGCAGTACCGGCGCAGGGATCCGGAGGGCGCCCACAGCGAGGATGTGAGCCAGCTGGCCATGGAGCTGGAGTTTTACGGCACCATGAACCGGCCCGCGAGCCGTCGGCTGTATCGGGCGATGCGCGTGGCGAACCGCGCCTGCGACGCGCTGCGGGAGGACGAGCCGGAGAAGGCCTGCCGGCTGTTTCGGCGGTCGCTCTCCGTCGCCTCGGAGCAGTTTGAAATGCGCGCGCTGTACGCCATGGCTCTGCTGATGGCCGGGAAGGGGGAGGAGGCCCGCCGGGAGGCGGACCGCGCCAGCGAGGGCTACCCCCCGTCGGTCAAGGCGATGTGCGTCTGCGCGCAGGTCTACGCCATGCTGGGCGATTCGGCGCGCGCCGACCGGCTGATGCAGGCTGCCGAGGCCGAGCACCCCGCCGGTCAGGATTTGCAGCTGATGCTGTACGCCGCCGGAGAGATGCGCATGGACGAACGCGCGGCCGAATACGCCCGCCTGGCGCTGCAGGAGACGCCCTTCAACCGGGAACTGCTGCACATCCGCGCCGTGGCGCTGAAGCGCTCCGGTGCGTCGGACGGCGAGGCAGCGCGCTGCTGGGAGCGGATTTTGCGCATCGATCCCGAGGACTCCATCGCCGCCTTTTATCGCGAGGCGGCCGAGTCGGGTGCATTGGATCAAATGCCGCTGGAGTTCAGCTATCAGGTGCCCCCGGAGGAGTACATGCGTCGGCTGAAGCGGCTGGCCGGACACCTCAACGGCGGGTTTGCCCATGTTCACGAGGCGTGGGAGACGGACGCGGAGTTCCGGAAGCTGATCCGATGGGCGGTTGCCGCCGACGACCAGCGCCTGGGGCGGGCGTCGATGACGGTGCTCGCCACGCTGGAGAGCCCGGAGGCCGTCCGCGCGCTGCGGGAAGCCATGTTTGCGCCGGACGTGTCGCGGGAGCTCAAGCTGCACGCGGCGGTGCTTTTGAAGGTACAGGGCAGGGAGATCGAGCAGGTGCTGCCGGAGCCGATGGCGTCCGGCGGCGCGCTGGTGGATACGGAGGCGTTGCTGGGCGCGCTTCCCGTGGGAGACCGCCAACTGGTGCGCTACGCGGACGAGGTGTTGGAGCAGGAGTACGGCGTTGCCGCGCGGCCCGCGCTGACGCTGATGTGGTCCGGCTATCGACGCATGCGGGGCACGAAGGGCGATCCGCTCAAGCGCGTGGAGGCCGCCGCGGCGGCGCTGGCCTACAACTATCTGCTGGCCGGCGGCGAGCGCCCGAGCATCGCGAGGCTGGCGAAGCTCTTCGGGTGCACGCCCCGCCAGCTGACGTTCTGCGCGGAGCGCATCGCAAGCTGCCTGGAACAGGACGGCGCGGAGCCGAACAGCGAGGAAAAAAGATGAAGATTTACGATTTTGACGAGAAGTTCTTCGACTATGTGCGCACGTGGATGGCGCTGCATCCCGGCCTGAAGGAAGCGGAGATCGAGGAGCGCTACAATGAAATGATGCGCGGCTGGCTGAACGCGCCTGCGCAATGGCTGAACGGCGAAAAGCCCGGGGAGTACTTCAATCGCTACAGCGATCCCAAGGACCTGATGAAGCTGCTGGAGGAGTACCTGAAGCGGCACATCGGGCTTCCGGAGCCGCTGTACCGGCGGATCGTCGAAAGGGGAGAGGCCTGCGCGCCCGCGCTGGTGCGGATGGCGGAGGATCCCGATCGCTCGGAGGCGCTGCGGGCCACGGCGCTGGCGCTGCTGCGGGACATCGACGACGGCGCACCGCTCGATCTGTATCTGGATCTCGTCTGTCGCTGCAAGGAGAAGAACGAGCTCTCCGACATGGCGGCGGACGCGCTGTCCGACCGCGGAGACGACATCGTGGAGGCGCTGCTCTCCCGCTATGACGCCGCGACGGAATATGGACAGCTGCTGATCCTGGACATCTGCGCGAACCATCCCGGCGACCCGCGCATCTGCGAGCTTTTGCTGCAAAAGCTGCGCAACCGCCCCGAGGCGCGCGCGCTGTACGCGGCGCTGCTGGGCAAGCTCGGCGATCCCCGGGCGATTGAGCCCATGAGGGCGTTGCTCAATCTGACCGATCTGAGCTATCTGGATTACATTGAGCTGCGCAGCGCCATCGAGCAGCTGGGCGGCGACGCGGGCGAGGAGCGCACCTTCAACGGCGATCCGGATTTCGAGGCGCTGCGGAACCTGGAATAGATCTCCGGTATAAACAGCTGCTTTGAGGAAAGAGATCCACTTCGCTGCTGATTGAAGCGGAGTGGGTTGGAATACCGGCGAAGATTCTGATATGGGAGGAAATCCTATGTTTTGCTCAAGATGCGGAAAGAAAGTGCTGGAATACATGCTGTTCTGCCCGTTTTGCGGCACGGAGATCGTGATTCCCGAGCAGGATGAGGCGGCGCCCGACAGGCCGGAGGCGCCCGCGGCATCCCGCGCGTCAGAACCGGAGAAACTGGAGAAGTTCACCTTCGAGGTGCACGAGGCGCCTGCGGAGGACGACGGCGCAGCCGCACCCGAAACGGCAGAATCTGTGGAACGCTTTTCACCCGCGCAGCCGGAGCCTGCGGAGGAAGACTGGGCGGAAGAAATGTTCCGCTTTGACGACGGGGACGATGCGGAAGAGGACGGCGTGGAATCCGAGGAGGAACCGCACGACACAGCCGCGCCGCAGAAATATGAAGCGGTCTCTGCCGAGGCGCGGAAAGACGCCCCGGATGTCCGGCGGAAGTCGGCCGAGCGAAGCGACGGGCCCAGCGTGCCGGAGTTGAAGCGCCGCGTGGAGAGGCCGGAGCGCGTCCGAAAGGAATCGGAGGATGCCGAGGAAGCGCCGGAATCGCGCGAACGCGGCGTGCGCCCGGAGCGCAGTCGCACGTGCGGCGGATCGGAGCGGCGCAGGTGTTCGTCGGACGTGCGGCGCCGCAGAGCGTCGGGACTGTACGCCGCTGAGGGCATGACGAAGGCGGGCGATATGTTCATGGACGACGTCTCCGATGCGGCCGGGGAGTACGACGATTACGACGAATACGACGACAGCTACGAGGCCGCCTATCGGCCCAGGCAGCGCACGCGCAGCAAGTACGACGAGGATGAAGAGGACTACGGAGACGAGGAGGAGAGCTCCGGCTTCGTGATGCGGCACATCCGTGGCATCGTCGGCTTCATACTGTTCCTGGTGCTGCTGCTGGTGCTGGTGCTGTACTTCCTCTCCGACGCGGGCCAGACCAGCCTGGCGCACATCAACGCAACGCTGCCGCTGAAATCGGAGATCTACGCGCGGCTCGGCCGCGAGAGCTACCAGGCCAACGACTACCGGCAGGCAGGCGTGTACTATGAGCGCGCGCTGGCGCGGGAGCCGGACAGCTACAACTGGGCCTCGTCGGCGGTCATGGCCTACATCGCGGACAACAATACCGATAAGGCGGTGGAGATGCTCAAGAAGTGCATCGACATCAATCCCCTTGCCGTGGAACCTTACTTTTACCTGATGAACCTGTATCCCGACGCCAGCAACCGGTCAGTGGAGATCGATCGGTTGATCCGGCAGGGCTACCAAATGACCGGCGACGCGCGGCTCAATCC
>JAFWBZ010000273.1 GCA_017537105.1 Clostridia bacterium
AGCCGATGTAGGTGGCGCAGTTGATGGCGATGGGCCCCGGCGTGGATTCCGCGATGGCGAAGACCTCCATGAGCTCGTCTGCGCCGATCCAGCCCCGCTTCTCATGCACCTCGGCTTCGATCAGCGAGATCATGGCGTAGCCGCCTCCGAAGGTGAACAGCCCGATCTTGAAAAAGACTCGGAACAGCTCCATGCATCGCTTCCATCGGTTCATCGCGCTTCCCTCCCGGCAGTCTGTCGCCTATATACTATCACATCGATGTTAGGAACAGTATGCATTTGGCGCGCGGCAATGGAGAAGCGTCAGCAGAAGATCGTAATATAACCATTTGATTATATTACGGACATTATACCCTGTTTTGGCGCTATTGTCAATATATCCATTTGATTATTCGGGAGGATGGACGCATGGCCTACTATCGAAGGATTCGCGAGATGCGCGAGGATCACGATCTCACCCAGAAACAGGTGGCGGAGGCGCTGGGCATGAAGCAGCCCCAGTATTTCCGCTACGAGCAGGGCTACCGCGACTTTCCCACCGACCTGCTGATCCGCCTGGCGGACCTCTACAACACCTCGATCGACTATCTGCTGGGGCGGACCGACGATCCCAGGCGCAGCCGGTAAAGCTTAACTTGACACTTTTCCGCCGCGCGGTATCATGGAGTCAGTCAAAACGTCCCCGGGAGGTTCGGCAAATGCCTGCAACAAAAGCCAGACGCACGCCTTCGCAGACGATGCGCCTGTTTCAGCACTTTCTTCCCTACTTCAAGCCGCAGCTGCCGGTGCTGCTGCTGGACTTGTTCTGTGCCTCGCTGACCACGGTGTGCGATTTGGTGCTTCCCCTGATCGTCCGGCACATCACCAGCCTGGGAGCCACCAACCTGGAGGCGCTCACAGTCTCGCTGGTTATGAAGCTGAGCGCGCTGTACGTGCTGCTTCGGGTCATCGACACCGCGGCAAACTACTTCATGCAGTCCGTCGGCCACGTCATGGGCACGCACATCGAGGTCGCCATGCGCCGCGACCTGTTCGCCCACATGCAGCGGCTGCCGCACGCCTATTACAGCCGGACCAAGATCGGACAGCTGATGTCCCGCATCACCACGGACCTGTTTGACATCACCGAATTCGCGCACCACTTTCCCGAGGAGCTGTTCATCACCTCCATCAAGGTGATCGCGGCCTTCGTCATCCTCTGCGGCATGAACCTGACGCTGACCGTCATCATCTTCGCGGCGCTTCCACTGATGGTGTTTTGTTCCACGAAGTTCGCGCGGCCCATGCAGCGCTCCTTCAAGCAGCAGCGCCACCAGCTGGGCGAGATCAACGCCCAGGTGGAGGACAGCCTTTCCGGCATCCGCGTGGTGAAGTCCTTCGCCAATGAGGAGGTTGAGCAGCGGAAATTTGAAGCGGGCAACCGCGAGTACACGGCGGTCAAGCGCGTGATGTATCACAACATGGCGGGCTTCCACTCGGTGACGCGGCTGTTCGACGGCATCATGTACATCGTGGTGGTGCTGTTCGGTGCGATCTTCATGATCCAGAGGCGCATCGCCGCCTCGGATCTCGTGGCCTATCTGCTCTACGTCACCACGCTGCTGGCGTCCATCCGACGGCTGGTGGAGTTCACCGAGCAGTACCAGCGCGGCATCACCGGCATCGAGCGCTTCGTGGAGGTCATGGAGGAGCCCGTGGTGATCGAGGACGCGGAGAATGCCCGGGAGCTCCGGCACGTCTCCGGCGACCTTCGCTTTGAGGACGTGTCCTTCTCCTACGAGGCCGATTCCGGCGAGGTGCTGAGCCACATCAACCTGCACGTCCGACCGGGCGAGCGCGTGGCCCTGGTGGGTCCCTCCGGCAGCGGAAAGACCACGCTGTGCAACCTGATTCCCCGCTTCTACGAGGTGACCGGCGGGCGCATTCTGCTGGACGGCGCGGACATTCGGGAGTACACGCTGGACTCCCTGCGCCGGCAGATCGGCATGGTTCAGCAGGACGTCTATCTCTTCTCCGGCACCGTGCTCCAGAACATCGAGTACGGCCGCCCCGGGGCCTCCCGGGAGGAGGTCGTCCAGGCCGCCAAACTCGCCGGGGCCCACGAGTTCATCTCCCAGCTGGAAATGGGCTACGACACCTATTGCG
>JAFWBZ010000274.1 GCA_017537105.1 Clostridia bacterium
AGATCAGCTCGCAGTCCGCGCCGTTCAGGCCCAGGGACAGGCCGTCCTTGATGTCGTCGTACACGTCCAGCGTCACCCGGAAGGTCTCGTCCAGCGCCATCCACTTTTCCGGCACCGGCGCCACGTCCGCCGCGGGCGTCTCCGTGGGCAGGGGCGCGGCGCTGGCCGTCGGCGCGGACGGTTCTCCGGTACCCGCCGCCTCCGCGCCCGTCGTCGGCGCGGGCGTGTCCGTGGGAACGGGCGTGGGCGTCGCCAGGGCGCTCTCCGCCACGCGGACGCGCAGGTCGAAGGCCAGGTCGTCGTACATATAGCTGCCCGCAAAGCGGGGATGCACCGGCTCGATGGCCGCGATGGCATCGAAGGCCCAGGCGTCGTCCGGGAAGCCCGCCTCCGCCATCACCGGCTTCAGCGCCGCCACCAGCATGTCCCGCAGCTTCAGGCTGCCCTCGCAGCGGGCGGTGAAGGTCAGGTCGTTCTCCAGGCTCCGGGGGTTCTCCAGGTCGTAGGGGTCGTCCGTCATCGCCAGGTAGCCGTCCGCGCCGCTGCCGCCCCAGATCTGGCTGGCCAGCGCGGTCTGCCCGCCGTTGGAGGCGGTGTAATAGCACACGGCAAAGCCGCCGCCGTAGGTGCCCACCACGCCGCAGGTGGCGTCCACCGCCCCGATGACGTTGGCGTACTCCGCGCTGTAGCCCTTGAACACCTGGTCGGCGGTGGTGTCCACCAGGTCGTAATCGCGCTTGCCCGCGCTCCACTTGCGCTGCATCGCGTAGGTCCGGGCCGCCACGGCCTGGGCCTTCAGGGCCTCGACGGGAAAGCTGTCGCTCATCTCGTAGGCCACCACGCCGTACAGGTAGTCCTCCACCTGCATCCGCAGCACGGCCCGCAGGCCGTCCCCGTCGGCGGACACGGAGAGATCGCCACAGTAGATCGTGTTCCGCTCAGATTCCTCGATGTACAGCCCGTTCTCCTCGCCCGCCCCGGCGGCGTGCCGGGTCAGCGTGACGGCTGAGCCCAGGTCGATGGTCAGGCCGCCGGCGCGCATCCACACCTCGCCGTCCGCGGCGGACAGCGTCATCGTCGTGCCCCGGTCAAAGCGGAAGCCCGGATCGCCCTCCACGGCGTAGACGCCCGCCAGCGTCAGGTGGAGCTGCTGCGGCCCGCCCAGCGAACGCAGGTAGACCCTGAGCCAGCCGTTGTCCTCCATGGACGAGGCCGGGATCTCGGGCTCCGGCGTCGGCGTGGGCAGGGAGACCTCCGCGGTCGCCTCCACGGCTTCGTCCTTGGACGAGCCCCGGAACCAATCGAGTATGCCCGCCCTGGCGGGCGCGTTCGCCAGCAGCACCAGCGCCAGCGCCAGCACGGCGAGCTTCCTTGCGCGTCTTGCAATGCTTCCCATTCTATCCTCCATGCCGCGGACTCCTCGGCCCTTTTGTTTCCAAATATTGACAGCTCTCCCCGGGTTTATGCACCTTGCGCCCCGGAAACGCCCGCCGCTCACGCCACCAGCTGCGTCGCCAGGCGCACCGTCAGCAGCACCAGCACGCCCAGCATGACCCAGCGCACCAGCCGCGCGCCCCGCAGGATCGCCAGCTTCGAGCCCAGCCTGCCGCCGGCCGTGGAGCAGAGCACGGCGGGCACGGCCAGCGCGAACAGCACGTTGCCCGCGGCGATGCGCGTGATCAGCGAGGCGATGTTGCTGGCCAGGTTCACCGGCTTGGCAGTGGCGGAGGCCGTCACCATGTCCATGCCCAGCAGCGCGTGGAACAGCAGAATCAGGATCGTTCCGGTGCCCGGGCCGAAGAAGCCGTCGTAGAAGCCCACCGCCAGGCCGATGAGCGCGCAGAGCGGATGGCGCTTCGGATCGACCGCGCGGGCGCGCGCCCGGTCCTTCCCCTGGAAGAGCACCAGCAGCCCCACCACGGGGATGGCGAACACCATGAAGACGTGCATCACGCGGTTGCCCAGCGCCATGGCCGCCC
>JAFWBZ010000275.1 GCA_017537105.1 Clostridia bacterium
CGCCCTGCTGGCGGCGGCCCTGCTGCTCTCAGCGCTCCCGGCGGCCATGGCTGCAATCGTTGAATCCGGAGTTTTTGAAAATGGCGGCTCCTGGACTCTGGACGACCAGGGGGTGCTGACCATCACCGGTGAGGCGAATCTCTCGTATGCGAGAATCAGCTACAACACTCGGCAGAAGGCTCAAAAAGTCGTGTTTGGCCCGAGTGTGGAGTACGATGGCGGCATGTTCAGCTACAGCTACAATCTGACGGCCTTCGAGGTGGATGCCTCCAATCCCTATCTGAGCGCGCAGGACGGCGTGCTGTTCAACAAGGACGGGACGACGCTGATCGAATGCCCCACCTGCAAGCTGGGCAGCTATACAGTGCCTTCGAGCGTGAAGGTCATTGCCGGAAATGCCTTCATTGGCAGCTATTTGTCGTCAATCTCGCTGCCCGAGGGGCTGGAGACCATCGAGGATCAGGCATTCTTCAATGCTGAGATCACCAGCCTGACCATCCCTGCCAGCGTAACCTACATTGAGGGCGGGGCCTTCGCCGGAAACTCTCTGGAGAGCCTGCAGGTGGCCCAGGGCAGCGCAAATTATCGCGCGGAGAACAACATGCTGATCGAAACCGCCGAGAATACGCTGGTGGCGGTTGCGAGCAGCGTCACCGGTGATGTCGTGGTTCCCAGGGTGGACTATGTGGCGTATCGTGCCCTTTCCCATGTCAACAGCATGAACAGCATCACCTTCCAGGATGGACTCAGGGAAATCGGCTACAGCGCCTTTCTTGGTGCGAAGTTCAAGTCGATTCGCCTGCCCGCTTCGCTGGAGTGCATACAATACGGCGCCTTTTCGGAATGCGAGGCGCTTGACACGGTCATCTACGATGGCACGCTTGCCCAGTGGGCGGAGGTGATCACCGAGGGCAACGATGTGCTGAACATGCTGACCATTCATTGCTCCGACGGCGATACGGCTCCTTCGAGCTCCGAAGGCTGGCTGGGCGAGAATGTCTCCTACACCCTGACTCCCGACGGCCTGCTGACCATCTCCGGCGCGGGAGAATGGAACTACGAGACATGGTTCTTTGAGGGCAACAACCACGTGAAGCACGCTGTGCTGGAGAGCGGCGTAACCGTGATCGGCTATGGCGGCTTCGCCAATTGTTCGACCCTGGAGTCCGTGTCCATTCCCGATACCGTGACGGTCATTCACAACAACGCGTTCTATGGCTGCGACAAACTGACGGAGCTTCGCATTCCTGTCGGCGTGACCGTGATCGAGGACGAGGCCTTTGACGCCAGCGACAGGCTGAACGACATCTATTACGGCGGCACCGTGGCCCAGTGGCGGGCACTGATCGAAGCGGGTTCGCACAATGACGTTGGTTACATCACCATCCACTGCTCAGACGACACCATTGCGGGCGAACCGAGGGAGGATGATGACGGCGAGTATTGTGGTCCCAGCGCGCGCTACCTCTACCAGGAGGACGGGGATGATTACGATCTGTTTATCTTCGGAAACGGCGCAATCAACGAATACGCCTTCGAAGGCATGTTCGAGGGCGACAGCGTTCGCCTCTACGTGCAGGATGGCATCACGGAAATCCGCGAAGGTGCTTTCCGGAACGTCGCAGGCATCTACTATGTTGAGATGCACGATGACCTGCGATACATCGGCGAAAACGCGTTTGAGGGTACCTCCATTGAGAAAGTCTGCTTCATCAGCACACAGGAGCAGTGGGACGCCATACAAATCGGAGCGGGAAACGATGCGCTGCTGAATGCGCAAATTGAAATCATTGGCGGCTCTGGCGGCGAGGAGAAATACCCCTGTGGCGACGGCCTGGTGTATTCCATCGAGGACGCTGTGTTTGGAAGCAACGTCGAACGCACCTTGTGCACCGAAGGCTATGGTTCGATTGACGCCCACTTCTTTGAGAATTGGGAAGATCTGAACAACCTCGTCCTCACCGGCGTCGTCAAGGTTGGCGATTACGCCTTTGCAGGCTGCAGCGGAGTGGGAATTATCAACCTGTACGAAGACCTGGAGGAGATCGGCGACCACGCCTTCGACAATGTCTCCGATGGCGCGCACATTTCCTACTGGGGCAGCCAGAAGCAGTGGGATGCCATACAAATCGGCGAGGGCAACGACTGCCTGTTCGCAGGAAATCTGCAAATCCATGGCGAAGACGGGCCCGATGAGCCTGATCTCGATGTGACCTATCTGCCCAACGACCTGCGTGCCATCGAGCCCTATGCCTTTGAGGGAACGGATCTCCAGAAGGTTTTTGTGCCCGAATACTGCGAAACCATCGGCGATTACGCCTTTGCAAACTGCTCGGAGCTTCGGTTTATCGATCTTCCGAACGTGAGCAGCATCGGTGAACATGCCTTTGACGGCTGCACGGGCCTGACCATCTACACGCTCTATGGCAACGGGTATGTCGAGCAGTATGCCGCGGAACACGGCTTTGCCTGTGAAAGCGTCGGCGAATGACGCACGACTCTGGGGACGCCGCACTGGCGTCCCCAGTATATTTTTCCGTTGAACTGTCTGGCTTATGCCGGGCCAGGATGCGGATTGAGCCCGGGCTCTTTCCATCACAGGATGAAGCCGTGGCCCCATGGAATGCATACGGAGATGGCTTGGAAACGGGCAGAACAACTGCGCCTTTGTGTGCGTCATCATCGCGGCGCACTGCAGGTACAAAACCGACAGAGGAGGATTCGCATGCGGGCTTTTCTGTTTGATATCGACGGCACACTGTTGGACACGGAGCGGATCTACGTGAAGGCATGGCAGGCTGCCGCCCGGCGGCTGGGCTATTGCCTCCCGGATGACCTGATGCTGCGCACGCGGGCCATCGATCCGAAGATCGCATCGAAGATGATGGAGGAGGAGGTCGGCGGCGGCTTTTCCTATGAGGCGGTGCGCAGAGTGCGCACGGAGATCGGGGAGGCGATGGTTGAGGCCGACGGGCACCTGCTGAAGCCCGGCACGGAGGCGCTGCTGAAGGCGCTGCGCGACGCGGAGGTTCCCCTTGCGGCGGTCACTTCGACAGGCAAGCAGCAAACTGCCCGCCACCTGGAGCTGGCCGGCATCGCGGAACTGATCCCCGTGCGGGTGACGGGGGACATGGTTGCGCGGGGAAAGCCGCATCCGGACATCTTCCTGCAGGCCGCGTCGCTGCTGGACGTGGATCCGCGGGACTGCTATGCCGTCGAGGACTCCGCCGCGGGCATCAAGGCATCCGTCGCCGCGGGCATGAAGCCGATCCTCGTGCCGGACCTGGCGATTGTGGATGACGAGACCCGGCGCATGGCGTTCCGGGTGGTGCGCTCCCTCGAGGAGGTCTTGCATGCACTGCCTGAGCTGCTGGGCTGAAAAACCAGCAGAGGCCACGGAAGTGGGCCAGAAAAGAACCAAAGGCCCTGATGCCTGCACAGGGCGCTGCCCGTCGGTCGCAGGCGGAAAGGAAGCAATATGAAGAAGCTGTTGATTGCAGAATTTCGACACGAGACCGACTCCTTCTGTCCGCAAAAGGCGGACATGGAGGCATTTCGAAAGCGGGGCCTGCATATGGGCCGGGAGATGGAGAGCGCCTATCGGGGCGTGCGCAATGAGCCCGGCGCCTTTCTGGACGTCTTTGGCAGGCGCGAAGACATTCACCTGATCGAAGTCCTGGGCATGACCGCCATGCCCTCCGGGCCGGTGACCGCGGAGGCCTATGCGTTTGGCCGCGGACATATCCTGGATGCCATTCGGCGCGAACAGCCGGACGGGGTGCTGCTGGCGCTGCACGGCGCCATGGTGGCCGAGGGGCATGACGACGGCGAGGGCGATCTGCTGGAGGAGGTTCGCAGCCTGATTGGACCGGACAGGCCGCTGGTGGCTTCACTGGATCTGCACGCCAACATCACCGCGAAGATGGCGCGCAACGCGGACGCGCTGGTCCCGTACGAGGAATATCCCCATACCGACATGTATGAAACCGGCTATGTCGCCGCGAGGATCATGGAAGGCATGCTGGACGGAACCTGCCATCCCTGCATGGGCTTCCACCGCGTGCCCTATCTGAATCCCATGTTCCCCTCGGCGCTGCCGGAAATACAGGTGTTTCTGGATATGTGCCGGGAGGCCGAGGCACAGGATGGCGTGATCGCCGTGCGCCTTGCCCACGGCTTCTATCCTTCCGACATCGAAGAGATGGGCATGGCGGTGATCGCGCTCACGGAGGGCGACGCCGCGCTGGCACAGCGGATCGCTGACCGCATCGGCGAGGCCGTCTGGAAGGGCAGAGATACGCTGAAAAGGCACTTTCCGACGCTGGACGAGGCGCTGGCCATGCTGGAGGAGCCGGGGGAAGGGCCGCTGGTCATCGCGGATGCCTCGGACAATCCCGGCGGCGGCGGCCTGTGCGACACGACCTTCATCCTGCGGGAGGTGCTGCGGCGCGGCCTGCGCGGCATCGCCTTCGGCATGTTCGCCGATCCCGACAGCGTCCGGCGCTGCGTCGAGGCGGGCGTCGGCCAGGAGGTCGATCTGATGCTGGGCGGCATGAGTGACCCGGCCTTCTCCGGCGGGCCGGTGCCCCTTCGCGCGCGGGTGCGGACGCTCACGGACGGCTTCTATCGCAACCGGGACGAGATGAACCAGGGCGCGCTGAACAACCTTGGAGTTACCGTGGTCGTCGAGGCCGGCGGGAATCTCATCATCATTTCGACCCATCGGCTGCAGCCCTACGATGCGGAGATCTTCCGTCACTGCGGCATCAGCCCGGAGAGGCAGAGGGCGCTGGTGGTAAAGTCCGCCGTGCACTATCGCAACTCCTACGGAAAGTTCGCCAGAAGAATGGTGGAGGTCAGCCTGCCCGGCTTTGTCGTGCCGGTTCCGGACGGCCTTCCCTTCAGAAAGTGGAAGGGGAGCGCGTCGTGAGAGGGTTGGAATTCTACAGTGAAAGGGAGGCACATGCATGAGCGAAAGGTACTTCATTCGGCACATGCCGGATCGCTTCGGCGCGCTGAAGCTGCAGGGGGCGTTTGCCCCGGAAAGGCTTTCCGCACCCTGGTCGGAGCTGGAAGAAATCCGCCTGGATCGGTTCCCGGGAGACTGGGATCCTGTGCCCGGATGCGCCGCGAGGCTCGGGTGGAATCAGGCGGGCATTCACGTGCTGATCTACGCGCCCGGCCCCGCTGCCCGCGCGGGAGAGCTGGCAGTTCGCGGCGAGCACTGCGGCGGTATCCGCCTGGAATTCCTCCTCGGCTTTGGCGAGGATCCGGAAGGGTGTGTCGTCTTCGAAAGCGATTCCCTCGGCGGGCTGCGCATCAGAATGGAGGAAGCGGGCGGCAAACGCGCCGTTTTCGAGCAGGCTCCGGTGGAATTCGCAGCCACACATGCAGCGTGCGATAGCTGCGGATGGGCCGTGAGCTACACGATTCCGGCTGCCTTCCTCGAGGAGCGCCTCGTGGTACAGCTCCGGCGCGGAGTGCCCGTGCGGGGCGGGTTTGCCTGCCGCGGGACGGAGGGTGAAGGAGCGCACCCGACGGATACGCCGGAGGCGCTTCGACCGGAGCGGTTCACGGACATGCGCTTGGGCGGCATTGTTCCCGAGACGATCCGGGACATCGAGCCGTTTCACCTCTTCGGCAACATCTACTTTGTCGGGACGACCGCCGTGTCCGTCCACCTGATCGACACCGGGGATGGGCTCATCATGATCGACACCGGCTATCCGTTCATGCGCGACGCCATCGTGGAGAACATGCGGCGCATCGGCTTCGATCTGTCCCAGGTGCGCATCATATTGCTCAGCCACGGCCACCACGACCATTACGGCAATGCGGCGTATTTCAAGGAGCGCAGCGGCGCTCGGGTGTACATCAGCCGTCAGGACAACGAGATCATCAACGGCCACCTGAATCTGTCCTGGACGGACGAAGCCGGCTTCGAGCGCATCCCGCCCATAGAGGCGGACGTGCGGCTGGAGGACGGCGCGGTGGTTTCGCTGGGCAACACGCAGATCCACTGCCGCCTCGCGCCGGGCCACACGGCGGGCACGATGTGTTTCTTCTTCGACGTGCAGGATCGCGGCAGGACGCTGCGCGCGGCCATGCACGGCGGCATCGGCATGAACAGCATGAAGCGGGATTTCCTCGATCGCTATGGAATGGGGGACGACCTGCGGCGGCGCTTCCGGGCAGACGTGGAGCGCCTCAAGGAGCTCCCGGTGGACATCGTTCTGGGCAACCACCCCGGGCAGAATCACACCGTGGAAAAGCTCGCGCGCCTGCGCGCCGGAGACGCCGAGGCGTTTATCGATCCTTCCGAATGGAGAAGCCTGATGGAGCGGTGCGCGATGCAGGTCGACCAGATCGTCGCGGAGGAAGCGCGCGCTTCGAGGTGATCCCGGAGTCGCTGCGCGACGGCTGAAAGCCGACCGGCGGCGACGTGGAAAGAAAAAGCAGAAAAGGAGACCCGGTGTATGCGGTACAACCCGTCCATAGTCATTCGCGGAAGGACCATCGATATCGGTTCGCCCACTTACTTTGTCGCGGATGTCGCGTCCAATCACAACGGCGATCTTTCGACCGCGAAGGAGCTGATCTGGTCCGCAAAGGAAGCCGGAGCGGACGCGGTCAAGTTCCAGCACTTTCTGGCCAACCGAATCGTCAGCGACTACGGATTCCGCCATCTCGGCGCGCAGGCAAGCCACCAGGCGAGCTGGAGCAAGAGCGTGTATGAGACCTATGTGGACGCGGAGTTCCGGCGTGACTGGAACGAAGAGCTGGCCCGGGAAGCGCAGCGGGCGGAGATCGATTTCTTCACGTCGCCCTACGATTTTGAAGCCCTGGAGTCCATCGATGCGCTGGTGCCCGTCTACAAGATTGGCTCGGGCGACATCACCTGGATCGAGTTCATCGAAGCCGTCGCGAAGCGCGGCAAGCCCGTGATGCTGGCGACCGGCGCTTCGGAGATGGGGGAGGTCGAGCGGGCGGTGGATGCCGTGCTGCGGTACAATCCCGATCTCGTGCTGATGCAATGCAACACCAACTACACGGGCGACCTGGAGAACTTCCGGTACATCAACCTGAACGTGCTCAAAACCTATGCCATCCGCTATCCCGGCATGGTGCTCGGCCTGTCAGACCACACGCCGGGCTGCGCCACGGTCCTCGGTGCCATCGCGTTGGGCGCCAGGGTCATTGAGAAGCACTACACGCTGGACAACCGCCAGAGCGGGCCGGACCACGCCTTCTCCATGACGCCGGTGACCTGGCGAGAGATGGTGGATCGCGCCCGAGAGCTCGAGTACGCGCTGGGCTCCGGCATCAAGCGCGTGGAGGCGAACGAGGCGGAGACGGTGTGCCTCCAGCGGCGCTCCATCCGGGCGACCCGGGATTTGCCCGCGGGTACCGTGCTGGACGAGAGCATGCTGGAAAACCTGCGCCCGGCGCCAGCGGACGCGGTACCGCTCAGCGAGCGCAAGGATCTTCCCGGTCGAACGCTCCGCGTCGACAAGAAGCGGGGAGACTGCTTCCGGTACGAGGATCTCTGCTGAATGTAAGGTGCGCGCCGAAGTCCCGGGGTTTGACGGGACTTCGGCGCGCGTTCTTTTGCACGGCTGCTGCACTTGCTTACATTTTGGAGAGGGCCAGCTTGCGGACGATGAGCTCCGTCATGGCCGCCTGGGCCGCGGCGGGGATGCCCAGCACGTCCAGGCTCTGCGGCGGATTGTGCGCCGCCAGGTAGTCGCGGATGGCAAACGTATAGGCGCGCTTGACATCCGTGCCGTAGTTGAACTTGTTGATGCCCCGGCGGAAAGCTTCGACCAGCTGGTCCTCGGGAATGCCGCTGCCGCCGTGGAGCACCAGCGGCGTATCGGTCACCGCGTCGATCTCATCCAGCCGCTTCAGATCGAGCTTGGGCGGCAGGGGATAGTCGCCGTGGGCGTTGCCGATGGCGATGGCCAGCGAGTCCACGCCGGTCTCGCGGCAGAACAGCTCCACGGTCTCGGGCTTGGTGAACAGGTCGATTTGTTCCGCGGTGCGATCCTTTGCCAGCCCGATGCTGCCCAATTCGGACTCCACGGCGACGCCCCTCGCGTGGGCGTATTCCACCATGGCGCGGGTGCGGCGAATGTTGGTTTCGAGGTCGTCCCGGGAGGCGTCGAACATCACAGAGGTGAAGCCGCATTCAATGGCCCAGCGGACCTCCGCCTCGTCGTAGCTGTGGTCGAGGTGCAGCGCGATGCGGGCGTCGGTGTGCTCCGCCATGAACCGCACCATGGCGGCAAATTCACCGAAGCCGTTCAGGCTGAAGCGGTCTACGTATTCCGGCAGCAGCATGGCGATGGCGGGCTTGCCGGTGCGCTCCGCGGCGTTGATGACGGATCGGACTTCATTGTAATCGATGCATACGAAGGAAAAGACGGCGGTATTCTTCTCGCGCGCCTCGCGAACGAGGCCGATGGCGCTGACCAGACTCATGGCGTGTCGCTCCTTTGAAATCAGTTTTGCTGCTTGTGTCCCGTGCCTGTGAACTGGGCGATGTCGCGGCCCTGGTCATCGACGACGTCGACGTTGTAGACGCAGGTCGTCCTCCCGTCCTTGCGGCACCTGGCGCGGGCGATCAGCCGCGCACCGCGCGTACCGCTGAGAAAGTTGATGCTGATCTGCTGTCCCACGGTGGGGCGGTGGACGTTGTTGGATGCGACGGCGAACGCGAAGTCCGCCAGCGTGAAGATCGCCCCGCCCATGACGCCGCCGTTGGCGTTGCGGTGGCGCGGCGCAATGGTCAGGCTGCACTCGGCCCAGTCGTCGCCCAGCGCGTCGATGGTCATGCCGTTTTCCACGGCGAAGCGGTCGCCTTCAAAGTAGGCGCGCGCCTCTTCGAGATTTTCGAAGGTGGACATGGAGACCTTCCTTTCTCTGCGGTTCCCAACACTCTGTTGACGTGCAACAGTATAGCATAACTCTTCCGCAGATGTGCGCCGGGATTTGATAAGATTCTGAAAAATGAATCGTGCGTTCGCCCAGGGTGCGCGACCATGGACGATGGGGGAATCGGAGCATGGGTTCGCGCAAATGACGATTGACAAAAGCGGGAAACGCTGATACGATAGGAGAAGAATATGGGAACGACCGGTAAAGCAATCATTGGCGCCTGAACGGGCGGGGGAATGGGGGAGAAAGAGATATGAAGTACTTTATGGGCCTGGACAACGGCGGCACGACCACAAAGGCCGCAATTTACGACATCAGGGGCAAGGAGATCGGCGTGGCGAACCGGGATACGAAGCGGATCACGCCGAAGCCCGGCTGGACCGAGCGCGACATGGAGGAGATGTGGGAGGCCAACTGCGGCGTTATCCGGGACGTGCTGGCCAGCACCGGCGTATCCCCCGATGACATTGCCGGCCTCGCCATCTGCGGCCACGGCAAGGGACTGTACCTGTGGGGGAAGGACGGCAAGCCCGCGCGCAACGGCATCATCTCCACGGACAACCGGGCCTATGCCTATCCGGTGCAGTGGCGCGAGGACGGCACCGAGACGCGCGCGTTCGCGTACTCCTGCCAGCACATCATGGCCTGCCAGCCGGTGGCGCTGCTGGCCTGGCTGCGGGACAACGAGCCCGAGGTGATTGACAACATCCAGTGGGTGTTCGAATGCAAGGACTATGTGCGCTTCCGCCTGACCGGCGAGGCCCGGGCGGAGATCACCGACTATTCCGGCGCGAATCTGGTGAACCTGCACACGCGCCAGTATGACGACGCGCTGTTGGACTGCTTCGGGCTGGGTTGCATCCGGGACGCGCTGCCGCCGCTGTGCAATTCGCTGGACATTGCGGGGTATGTCTCCGAGGAAGCCGCGGCGCTGTGCGGGCTGAAGGCCGGCACGCCGGTGGCCGGCGGCATGTTCGACATCGACGCCTGCGCCATCGCCGTGGGCGTGCTGGACGAAAAGAACATCTGCATGATCGCCGGCACCTGGAGCATCAACGAATACCTGCGCCGCGAGCCGGTGGTGGACGGCAAGGTCCAGATGAATTCGCTGTTCGCGCTTCCGGAATACTACCTGATTGAGGAGAGCAGTCCGACCTCCGCCGGCAACAACGAATGGTTCGTCAAGACCCTGCTGCCGGAAGTCCGCGCGGCGGCAAAGGCGAACGGGCGCAGTGTGTATGACGAGATGAACGCCTGGATGGCCTCGATTCCAGCGGGTGAGTTTGTACCCGTGTTCCACCCGTTCCTGATGGCCAGCAATGTGCATCCCAATGCCCGAGGGAGTTTCATCGGGCTTGACGTGAGCCACACCCGCGCGCATCTGGTGAAGAGCGTGTACGAGGGCATCGTCTACTGCCACAGGTACCACCTGGAAAAGCTGCTGGCGACCCGGGAGACGCCGCCGGACTGCATTCGCCTGGCGGGCGGCGCGGCGCGGTCGAAGGTGTGGACGCAGATGTTCGCGGACATCCTGAACCTGCCGGTGGAGACCGTGGAGGTCAACGAGACCGGCGCGCTGGGCTGCGCGATCTCCGCGGCTGCCGCGACCGGCGCGTATCCCACGCTGGCGGAGGCCGGGAGGGCGATGTGCCCGGTGGGCATGCGCGTCGAGCCTAACGCGGAGGCGCACGCTGCCTACGACCGGCGGTATCAGCTCTACAAGCGGATCAACGAGTGCCTCGATCCGCTGTGGGACGACATGCAGAAGTGTGTGGAGGGATGATCGAAGGAAGTTAGGCGAGCGGCGTTGCGGGGGAGATCCTCCCGGCAGCCGCACTTGCCAACATATTGAGGGAGCTGTCTCATGCGAGGCAGCTCCCTCTGTGCAGCTATGGCTGTTCATGTCAAGCGTATTGTGAAGACGAGTGTGACAGTGAGAAACGTACCTGATGACACACCGTCCCTGTTGTCACCAATTGTCACCTGATAAACGGAAATTCAGATATGCTTTATTCCACCCAAACAAACCGAGCAGCAACCATGCGTTACTGCTCGGAGCGATTACCCCGTTCATCAGGGGATGTTGTTTTCGGCTTACAGATCCTCCAGGCGTATTTTGGAGTTCTCGCGTGCCTGGCGGTAGATGCTGAAGCGGTTGCCGATGGTCTGCACCGGATCAGCGTGTACCCGGGCGCACAGAGCGTCGCACGCCTCCCGGGTGGAGCCGAAGGGCGCGCCCTTCTGGACCGTCACCTTGATCAGCTCCCGGGCCTCCAGCGCGTCCCAGCACTGCTTGACCAGGTTGTCCGTAATGCCTTCCTTGCCGATATGGAGCACGGGCTCCATCGTATTGCACATCGCGCGCAGCGCGGCGCGCTGTTTGGTGGTCATGTCTGTATCCTCCTGAATGTTTTCTGATCCTCCGGCTTCGCGCTACTCCACGAAGTCGAACTCCATCTCTCCGATGACGACGCTGTCGCCCTCCTTGGCACCCCGTTCGCGCAGCGCGTCGATCACGCCGAGCCTGCGCAGCGAGCGGTGGAACCAGTTCAGCGACTCCTCGTTGTCGAAGTTCACGGATTCCAACAGGCGCTCCATCTCCCGGCCGGAGACGAAATACACGCCGCCTTCAACATCGATGGTGAAGGGTTCGCCCTCCGTCCCGGACAGCTCGTACAGCTCCTCCTCCAGGAAGGGCTCCGCGGGCGGACAATTCGCCAGCATCTTCACCGTGGCGTCCATCAGCGCGTTGAAGTTGTCCCGGGTGGCTGCGGATACCGCGAACACCGGGATGCCGGTGCTGTCGAGCTTTGCCCGCAGGCGCTCTAAGTTTTCCTGCGCCCCGGGCAGGTCCATCTTGTTCGCTACCGCGATCATTGGCCGGTCCTTCAGATCGCCGTAGGCCGTCAGCTCCTTCATGATGGCATCGAAGTCCTCCAGCGGGTCGCGCCCTTCGGAGCCGGAGATGTCCACAACGTGCAGCAGCATCCTCGTGCGCTCCACGTGGCGCAGGAACGCATGGCCCAGGCCTACGCCCTCCGAAGCGCCCTCCACCAGGCCCGGGATGTCCGCCAGCACAAAGCTGTCGTCCCGGTGCTTGACGATGCCCAGGTTCGGCTGGAGCGTCGTGAAGTGGTAGTTGGCGATCTTCGGCCGCGCGGCGGTGACCACCGAGAGGATGGTGGACTTGCCCACATTCGGGAAGCCCACCAGGCCCACGTCCGCGATGGACTTGAGCTCCAGCTGGAGCTCGATGACCTCACGCTTTTCGCCGGGCTTCGCAAACTGAGGCGCCTGGCGGGTGGGCGTGGCGAAGTGCTGGTTGCCGAAGCCGCCCCTGCCGCCCCGCACCAGCGTCTTGCGGACGCCGCTCTCGTACAGGTCGAGCAGCAGCTTGCCCGTGGCCTTCTCGCGCACCACCGTTCCCGGAGGCACTTCGATCACCACCGGCTCGCCGGACCTGCCGGATCTGCGGTTGGCCATGCCGTCCGCGCCGTTCTCCGCGGTGAATTTTCGCTTGTAGCGGAAGTCCATCAGCGTGTGCATGCGGTCGGTGGCCTCGAAGATCACGTCGCCGCCGCGCCCGCCGTCGCCCCCGTCCGGTCCGCCGGCCTGCACAAACTTCTCCCGGTGGAAGGATACGCAGCCGTTGCCGCCGTCCCCGGCCTTTGCGGTAATGGTAACTACATCAACAAACAGTGCCATCGTCAACTCTCCATGTGTTTTTCGCAGAGCCCTGCGTTCAGCGGGCAGCGCTCGCACTCCGGCTTTCTGGCGTGGCAGCAGCGCCGGCCGTGCCAGATGATCAGATGATGTCCCAGCGACCAGATGTCCCGGTCCAGCAGCGCTCGAAGCTGCTGCTCCACCTTCTCCGGAGTGTTGGCATCCGCCAGGCCGATGCGACGGGATACCCGGAACACGTGGGTGTCCACGGGAATCTGATCGTCTCCGAAGGCGGCCAGCAGCACCACGCCGGCGGTCTTCTGACCCACGCCCGGCAGCTTCATCAGCGCTTCCCGGGTCGAAGGCACCACACCGTCATACTGCCCCACCAGCGCGCGGCTGGCGGCCACGATGTTCTTCGCCTTGTTGTGATAGAGCCCGCACTCCTTGATCAGCGGCTCCAGTTCCTCCGGCGTGAGCTTCGCCATGGCGAAGGCATCCGGATACAGCGGAAACAGCCGGGCGGTGACCAGGTTCACCCGCTTGTCGGTGCACTGGGCGGAGAGGATCGTGGCGATCAGCGTCTCGTAGGGGTTCCGGAAGTGCAGCTCCGGCTTTGCCTCCGGATAGAGCTTCTGCAGCTCCGCCATCACCTGTGCCGCGCGCTTCGCATCCATACGCATCCCTCCGCAGAATTCATCCTCTGTACTGTATCAATGTATTATAGCGTGCGGGCGCGGCGCGGGTCAAGCGCCAAACGCGCAAACTCGCGTTAATTCCGTCACCGCAGCGGCGATACCCGCAGCCGCGC
>JAFWBZ010000276.1 GCA_017537105.1 Clostridia bacterium
ATCAACTCCGCGGTGCGGGAGTTCACCAAGGGCGACCTGACCCGCCGCGTGAATCTCAACTGTGGCGGCGAGCTGGAGGAGCTGGGCGATTCCATCAATCACATGGCGGCGGAGCTGAACCGCATGGAGGACTCACGGAGGAGCTTTGTGGCCAACGTCTCCCATGAGCTGCGCAGCCCCATGACCTCCATGCGCGGCTACGTGCAGGCGATGCTGGACGGCACCATTTCCCAGGAGGACATGCCCCGATATCTGCAGATCGTGATGGACGAGACCCAGCGGCTCACCGACCTGGTGCGCGACCTGCTGGACCGTTCCCGGCTCGAATCGGGCAAGTTCCCGCTGACGCAGGCGCCCTTTGACCTGAACGAGCTGGTGTGCCGCACGCTGATCAACTTCGAGGGGCGCATCGACGCCAAGCGCATCTCGGTGGAGACGGACTTCGCCGGGGACCGCGCCTGGGTGATGGGCGACGCCAACCGCATCAGCCAGGTGGTCACCAACATCATCGACAACGCGGTGAAGTTCATGCCGGACGACGGTACGGGCGTGCTCACCGTGCGGACCGAGCGGGAGGACCGGGAGATCCGGGCGACCATCGCCAACAACGGCCCCCGCATCGAGGAGGGGGACCTGCCGTACATCTTCGAGCGCTTCTACAAGGCGGACAAGGCCCACACCTCCGGCCAGGGCACCGGCCTGGGGCTGTCCATCTGCCAGCGCATCATGCAGCAGCACGGCTCGTCCATCGCCGTCACGAGCGAACCCGGAAACACCGCCTTTGCCTTTGCCCTGCCCGCCACGGAGCCGGCGAGGGCGGGGACGGAAGCGCCGCCCGTGTGACGGCAAAAGTGGCCAAATCATCACAATTTGGGCCTTGCATGCGCCGAGGCTTCGTGTATAATGGAGTATATCTTAGGAAGAGAGGTTTCACCATGAGAGACACACAGAGTTTTCGCCGGCTTGCCGCACTGGCGCTGGCGCTGATGCTGCTGATGCTGGCGGGCGTGCAGGCCATCGCCGAGACGACCACCTATGACATCATCTATTCCTCGAACAATCCCATTCCCGAGATCGCGGCGAACACCCGCCCGTCCATCGTGCAGATCACGAACAGCCGGGAGAAGTGGGACCCCGAGACGCGCAAGGCCTCCGTGGAGCCCAACACCTACGGCTCCGCCAGCTACATCCGCGCCGACGAAGACGGCGAGGGCGGCTATCTGTTGACCAATTACCACATCGTCGAGGATGGCGACGTGTTCTCCGCGCTGTGGCTGGACGGCACCGAGATGGACCTGGAGCTGGTCGGCTATGACGACGGCACGGACATCGCCGTGCTGCGCTTCGAGGACGCTGCTCCGGAAAACGCCAGGCCCATTCCGCTGGGCGATTCGGATGCGCTGCAGATCGGCGAGCTGGCCATCTGCATCGGCAACCCGGGCTCCGGCGAGGAGGTACTCTTCGGCACCGTGACCGCGGGCATCATCTCCGGGCTCCAGCGCGAGGACATCAACGCCGGCAACTTCGCGCGCGCCGTCAACGTCATCCAGACGGACGCCCCGATCAACAGCGGCAACTCCGGCGGCGCGCTTCTGAACGCGAGGGGCGAGCTGGTGGGCATTCCGACGCTGAAGATGGGCATGAGCTACACCGATGTGTTCGAGGGCCTGGGCTTCTGCGTGCCGATCAACGCCGTGCGCGATTACATCGACCAGCTGATCGACCGGGGCAACGTGGTGCGCCCGCGCATGGGCGTCACCGTCATGAGCATCGACGGTCCCGACGAGGCCATGAAGCGCTTCCCGCCCTGCGGCGCGCAGGTGATCGCGGTGGAGGAGAAGACGCCCGCCGACCGGGCCGGCCTGAAGGAGAACGACGTGATCACCGAGGCGAACGGCGCGCGCATCCGCTCCGCCAGCGACCTGGTGAACGCCGTGGACAAGTGCGCCGTGGGCGACACCATGCAGCTGAAGGTGTATCGCTACAACTACGACGCCGAGGGCAACCTGACCAGCGGCTATGAGGTGCTGGAGCTGAGCCTGGAGCTGGAGCTGCTGGATTGACGGACGACCAAATCCATGAAGGGACGCCGGTACGATGGACCGGCGTCCCTCTTGCGTCTCCACGAATTTGTACCGGATTGCTCGGAAAAACCCACGATTTGTTCACACTGGGTACATGTTCCCCGGCTATAATGAATGCGTTGGGAGGTTCGCCACCTTCAAGCATTTCGGCAGCTGCCGGAAAAAAAGCGGAGGCCGCATATCCAGCGGCCCCACCGCATAACAATTGAATAGCCCCAAGACCACTGATCCCCGCCTCGCGCCGTCAACTTGCAAGGACGTCGCAAACAGGCGGGGACAGACAATTTTGGGCTCTCCACGGAAAGCAGGGGGAATCCTCTTTTCTGTCTCTTCAGAGAAAGGATTGCGACCTCTCCCCCTCGCTACGCTCGGCACATCTCCTGGAACGCACCGGCGTCCTCGCAATGCTTTGCGGGTCGCCGGCAGCGCCGCACCGATTCTTCGAATCGTTGTGCGGGCTGGTCGCGCCTGCCAGAGGCAGTGGCGCGACTGCTATAAAGGAGAGGCAACGGAATGTCGTCTCCTCTTGGCTTCCCCTCGAGGGGAAGCTGTCAGCCGCAGGCTGACTGATGAGGTGTTCCCCCGCCGCTAAAAGATTTTCCCCGGTTTCGTGCGCAAACCCTTGACTGTGCACACGCCCGATGATAAAATGCAGATTAAGATTATATGCACATTGGGGGAATTGCCGTGAAGCGTGCTTTCAGATATTGCACGATGCTCTGCCTGTTTGCGCTCATCCTTACTGGCAGCTTGCTCCTGTTCAGCCAGCCCGCCTGCGCGGAGTCCAGCGGGACGTGCGGGGCCAATCTGACATGGGTGTTGGACGACGAGGGAACCCTGACCATCAGCGGGACGGGAGCGATGACGAATTACTCTTCATGGTCGCCCTGGGGAACTGGAGTACAAGCTTGCGTGATCGAAGAAGGCGTGACCAGCATCGGCAATTATGCGTTCAGAAACTGCAGCAACCTGACGGGCAT
>JAFWBZ010000277.1 GCA_017537105.1 Clostridia bacterium
CGCCAGCCGGGCACGGCGGTGGTCACGGTCTACGCCGCCGGCTCCGTCCGGGCGCGCTGCCGCGTGGAGGTCGCGCAGGTCGCCGTGGAGGGCGTGCGCCTGCTCTCCCGGCAGATCGGCATGAACGTCGGCGACGACGTCGCGCTGGAGTGGCAGCTCCTTCCGGAGAACGCCTCCGTGCCGCGGGTGTCCTTCTCGGCCGATCCCGCGGGCGTGGTGGAGGTGGACCGCGGCGGCGTGGTGCGCGCCGTGGGCGAGGGCGAGGCGACGATCACGGTGCGCACCGCGGAGGGCGGATTTGCGGATTCCGTGTTCGTCCGGGTGCTGCCGGCACAGAAGCGTTATCGCGCGCTGCTGGTGGGCGAGCAGAGCTACGCTTCCGGCGTGGCCGAGGTGCGCCCGGGCAGCGTCAATTCCGTGACGGGCATGCGCAGCATGCTGGGCGCGCTCTCCTTCGGCGGCACGAAGTACCAGATCGAGACGCGGCTGGACGCCTCCCGGGACGAGGTGCTGCGGGCCATCGGCGAGGTCTTCGGCGAGGCGACGGCGCAGGACGTGTCCCTGTTTTACATCACCTGCCACGGCAGCTATTTGGGGGGCATGACCTGCTTTCAGATGTACGACGGCTCCGTGCTCACCGCGGAGGAGCTGCGCCGGGCGCTGGAGGCGGTGCCCGGGGAAATCGTGCTGCTGGTGGACTGCTGCGGGTCCGGGGGCGTCCTCGGCCGCGCGAGCCGTCCGGAGGACATCCTGAAGGGCGTCGACGCGACCTTTGACGGCATGCCGGGCCCCTCGCTCTTCGGCGGGAGCCGCTTCCGCGTGCTGGCCAGCGCCTCGGTGGACCAGGACAGCTACCGCATCAGCTTCGACGCCGATGCCGCCGAGAGCGGCATGGCCACGGTGTTCGCCCGGGCGGTGTGCGAGGCCGGCGGCTGGAGCATCGACCGTGCCGCCCGCAGCGCCATGCGCGCCGATCTGAACTACGACAATGTGGTGACGCTGGACGAGCTGTACAACTACGCCGCCCGCCGCGTGATGTGGTATCTGACGCTGGATGGCGGCAGCGCCTACGCGCAGACCGTGCAGGTCAGCCCCGAGGGCGACGTGAACAGCGTGTTCGAGCGCTCAACTGAGTGATGTTTTTTTCTGGAGTTTTGTCAAGAGAACACCCATGCTAAAGAAGGTACAGACAGAGGAACAAAAACATATAGATTGAATCTATAACAACGATCATCTATTGCGATGTTTTCGCACAAACACCTATGCCAGCGGTGACACAGATGATGAATGACCCCCTTGCAAAATCGAAGGCAATGCGTTAAACTGATCTTGAAGGCCGAGGGACGGTTTGCCGGGAGAACCGCGAGTTACAAACATGGTTTATGCAGCTCTTGAGTACAGATGATTGCGCCTTGAGCGCGTGTGGAAAGCTTCTTCCAATTCGGGCTGCATGCTGTCAATTTGCATCTTAGAACGCGTCGATGCTGAATGCACAGTTATTTGCCGTTTTTTCGCGATTGTCGCTTGGCTGAAATACACATCAACAGCACAGCGATCACTGGGCTTGGTTTTATGTGCCATTTTAGGTATGGGGGTCGTGGAAACCGTTCCCGGTGTCACCCAGTGTCACACGATGTCACAACAATGCTCGTGGCGGGCACGTGCTCTACAGTGTGCCGGACGCCCGGGCGTTCGTCGATACCGTCCGTGTGCAGTACGCGCGGATAGAGGGCCATCAGGCAGGAAACGAACTTTTGTTCCCGTCGGCAAAAGGCGTTCGCGACGGGGTACAGGATCGATAGAAGATGTACAGGGGGGAGAATGGCTTGTCTACAATCAAGGATATTGCAAGGCGTGCAGGCGTCTCCACGGCGACGGTCTCCAGGGTGATCAACGATAGCGATAAGGTCTCGTCGGTTGCCCGCGAGGCCGTTCTGGAAGCGATGCGCGAATTGCAATATTATCCCAACACCATCGCCAGAAGCCTGAAAAAGGAATCCACGATGAGCATCGGCGTCGTTATTCAGGACCTGTCAAACTCCTACCTCGCTGAATTCTGCAACAGCATCGAAAACGGCGTGAGCGACGAGGGCTATCTGCCGCTGATCGCCTCGACGAACAACAACCCCCAGAGGGAGAGGAATTACCTCGAGCACATGATGCAGCGCCATGTCGACGCCTTGGTGATTCAGAGTTGCGGTAAGAATAACGAATTCATCTCCGAAATCAGCCAGCGCATTCCCACACTTGCTGTCTATCGTCGCGTTGAACATGAGGACTATCGCGGCGACTTCATCGACGACGAGAACACCACCACCATGTATACCCTGACTCGCCATCTGCTGGAAAAAGGGCATCGTAGTATCTTCATCATTAACGGGCCGCAGGACATCAGCTCGGGCTACGAGCGGTATTCGGGATTCTCGCAGGCCATGCGCCAATTCGGCATAAAAATCGACAAAGACTATCAGTATCAGTTCTTCTCGGATTACATGCGCCAGGGAGGCGCGGATGGTTGTGAGAAGATGCTGAACATGCATGATCGGGCGACGGCCCTGATCACGACCAACGGCGAACTGCTACTCGGAGCGCTAATCTATCTCAGAAAGCAACAGGTCAGAATCCCAGAGGACCTGTCGGTGGTCAGCTATTCGCTCCCAATCAATCTTCCTCTGTTTCCGGTGAACGTCACTAGCGCCATCCAGAGTCCCTCGACGCTAGGGGAGAGAGCTGCCCGCCTTATTTTGGAGAGACTGAAATCCGCGAGGTTGCCCAATCGGGAGATCATATACCCGTGTCCCATCGAATACGGAGACAGCGTTCGAAGCTTGAATTCCACTCCATAGCAAACGATTACAATTGAATTGTCAATCCCTGCTTCTGCACTTTATTATTAATATATGCAATTTGTTTATAATAAAGGAAATAAATTTAGAATATATGTGCAAAAATGCAGGAGAAATTAATTTAGTACTTGACATCTACCAGATTTAAAGTATAATGATATCAGATAATGTAAACGATTACAAAAGGAGGGATACAATGGATAGAGAGAGCTTGTTATACAGGAAGATATATGGCTGTATCGCTGCAGCCAACATCGGCTCCGCGATGGGTGCCGCGGTGGAGTGGATCAGCGTGCCAGGTGGTGGATGGAAGGCCATTGACGACAAGTGGGGCTGGGTTGAAGGGTTCATGCCTTGGATCCAGCAGGAGCGGGATGTGCGGTATTGGAACAATTCGCCGCTGCTTCACTACTATCGTGTTGACATGGAGCCGGGCATGACGGAGGACGGCGCGGAGATCCGTTATCTGCTGGCGTTGGCAATCGTCGAAAAGGGTGGTAGGATCACGGTGGACGACCTTGCGGAGGTCTGGAAGAAGCACATCAGGCGCGAAGACATCGGACGGCTGGTCAATCCGCACATCCGGATTCACTATGACCGGCTGACCTGCGGGGATCGTATGTCTCGCATCCCGCCGCGCTTCATCGGTGCGATGACGCCGTGGCCCGGCCTGGTGGATGCCCCACACATGATCGGTCCGATCGGCATCATCAATGCAGGTGATCCTGAACAGGCGGCTTATGACGCTGCGGAGGTCTCCCTGCTAATCCAGCCTGCAGAGAGTGGCGGGACAGAGTCCAGCAAGGCAATCGCAGCCGCGACAGCCGCGGCCTTCTGCCTGGACGCGACGGTTGAATCCATCATTGAAGCAACGAGGGCAAATGTGTCGGAGAACACACGCGGAATCATCGACGAAGCGCTGGAGCTGGCGGTAAAGTTCCCAGATGCTCGCGCGATTCGCGAACCGATGCGGCAGCACTTCATGCCGACCTACCCCTATGCGGACGGCGTCGAGACGGCGGCCGAGGCCATCGCGCTATTCGCCCTCACCCGAGGTGACGTCAGGGAGGGCATGATTGCTGCAACGAATCTCGGTAGGGATACAGACTGCATCGGCGGCATGCTGGGCCCCATCTGCGGTGCGTACAAGGGCATCGACGGCGTGCCGATCGAGTGGGTAGACACCGTGGAGGACGCCATCGGTCGGAATCCCTATACCATGCAGAAGATCCCCATGGACGAGCTCTCCGAGCGGCTGATGGATGCGCTTTTGAAGCACCGAGCGCGGATGTCCGCCCAAGTCTCTCTGCTGAATGCGCTGGCCGACCGCAGATGACGCGCGCCTGTGCGGAACAGGCGCCGCGCCGGTCGCGGCGATTTCTGAATAGAACCTACTATGAGAACCACAGCGGCAAAATAAAAGGAGGAGTGTCTCATGAAAAAAGTCCTGTCTATTCTGTTGGTGGCCATGCTACTTGCACTATCTACTTCGGCGTGCGCGGAATCTGTCAGCTTTCGACTTGCACATACCGCGGCCGAGGGCGGACACTTTGACATGATTGCCAAGAAGTTCGTGGAGACCCTGGGCGAGCTGAGCGATGGTCGTCTGAGCGGCACCGTCTATC
>JAFWBZ010000278.1 GCA_017537105.1 Clostridia bacterium
CTCCTGTGATCGCGGAGGTAGCCCGCGAACTGGGCATCCTGACCATCGGCGTCGTGTCCAAGCCCTTCATGTTCGAGGGACGCCAGCGCATGAAGAACGCCGAGGCCGGCATTGAGCGCCTGAAGGCCAACGTGGACACACTGGTGGTCGTTCCCAACGACAAGCTGCTGAGCGTGGTCACCAAGGGCACCACCATGACCGAGGCCTTCCGCATCGCCGACGACACCCTGCGCCAGGGCATCCAGGGCATCTCCGATCTGATCGCCGTGCCCTCCCTCATCAACCTCGACTTTGCGGATGTCCGCACCGTCATGCAGTCCCGCGGCCTGGCCCACATGGGCATCGGCATCGGCAAGGGTGAGAATCGCATGATCGAGGCCGCCCAGCAGGCCATTTCCAGCCCGATGCTGGAGACCTCCATCGACGGCGCGCGCGCGGTGCTCATCAACATCACCGGCGGCCCGGACACCTCCATCATCGACATCAACGAGGCGGCCCAGAAGATCACCGCCGCGGCCGATCCCGAGGCCAACATCATCTTCGGTGCGGGCATCGACGAGAACCTGTCCGACGAGGTCAAGATCACCGTCATCGCCACCGGCTTCGAAAAGGCACCCTTCGCCTCCAAGCCCATCGGCCTCAGCCGCATGACCGACGAGGAGGGCGAGGAAGCCGCCGAGCAGGAATCCCGCGGTTCCCGCTATGCGGAGGAGGAGCCCGTCTCCCCGATCTTCGAGCGCAGGCCGCGCCGCGAGAATCCCGACGGCGAGAACCGCGAGCGCCGCCCCCAGCGCCGCCCCCGCGTCTATCAGGAGGATGGCGTCCAGGAGCCGAACCGCCCGCAGAACCGCCGCGGCTTCACGCCGGACGTGCCTTCCTTCATGCGGAAGAAGTAAGCAATTATCTTTAAATCTCAGAGGGACCGTCGCAGATGCGGCGGTCCCTCAAAATGTGGAAATCTCTGTGCTGATTATCCATTTTTTAGTCGGCAAGCTGCCGGCGGATTATTTTGTGCGTCGGCGGTTCCGAAGTGCCTTCATCGGGGCTGGTGCTCTGCCCTGTATTCCGCCGGAGAGGCGCCCACCTCCTGACGGAAGTGCCGACAGAAGTATTCCGGGGAGGAAAAGCCGCACCGCCGGCTGATGGCGGAGACGGTGTCCTTCGTGGTGACCAATGCGCGACTCGCCTCTTCAATGCGCAGATGGAGCAGATAGGTCGGAAGCGAGCTGCCGACCTTGAGATTGAACATCCGACTGAGATAGGAGGGCGAGACACCGGCGTATTCCGCGACATCCGAAAGCTGAAGGTCGCCGGCGAAGTGTGCGCGCAGACCGACTTAGGTCTGTTTTTAGCATGACCGCGCTTGACAAGTGCCGGGGCCTGTTGGTACAATAAGCTGATACACCGATGCAATGGAGGAATGGGCATGTACGTGATCGTCGGCCTGGGCAACCCGGGCAGGAAATACATGCACACGCGGCACAACGTGGGCTTCGACGTGGTGGAGGTGCTGTCGCAGAAGTACGACATCCCGATGCACCGCCTGCGCGGCAAGGCCGTGGTGGGCGAGGGCGTGATCCGGGGACAGCGGGTGGCGCTGTGCCAGCCGCAGACCTTCATGAACCTGTCCGGCGAGAGCGTCGTGCAGCTGGTGAACTGGTACAAGCCGGAGCACGACCAGCTGATCGTGTGCTACGACGACGTGGATCTGCCTGAGGGCAAGCTGCGCTTTCGGCCCAAGGGCTCCGCGGGCACCCACAACGGCATGCGCAACATCATCTACCTGCTGGGCTGGGACGACTTTCCGCGCGTGCGCGTGGGCATCGGCCGGCCGCCCGAGGGCTGGGATATGAAGGACTGGGTGCTGGCCGGCTACGATACGAAGGAGCTGAGGCAGACCATGTTCGACGCGTACATGGGCGCTGCGGACGTGGTGGCCGAGCTGATCGCGAACGGTGTCGAGCCCGCCCGGCAGCTGGTGGGGAAGCTGAACGAGGGCAAGTAGAGCGCCCGCGCTTTCCGGAGAAAGATCATATGGACGGAGTGTCTTATGCAGGATATCGGCCGGCAGGTGGACTGCCTGTTCAAACCGCTCGAAGAGCTGGAAGCCTTTCATGAACTGACGCGCGCGCTGGAGCAGCCGGGCGTCTGTTCGGCATACGGCCCGGACGACGCCCAGCGGGCGCATCTGCTCGCAGCGCTTGCGCTGAAGCTGGATCGGCCGATGCTGGTGATCGAGCCCAGCGACCAGGCGGCCAGCCGCATGGCGGAGGACATGAACCTGCTGTTGGGCGGCGCGGCGCGTTTCCTGCCGGGGCGCGACGTGACCTTTTTGAAGACCGCCGCTTCCAGCCGGGAGCTGTCGATGCGCCGCATCGAGGCGCTGGGCGACTGCCTGTCCGGCGCGGCCCGGGCGCTGGTGGTGCCCGCGGACGCCATGCTGTTCCGGCTGGCGCCTCCGGAGGAGTTTTCCGGGCGCATCATCGACCTCTCCGAGGGCATGCGCATGGACCCCGGCGCGCTGATCGAGCGGCTGACGCTGGCGGGCTACGAGCGCGTGCACCTGGTGGAGGCCCGGGGCCAGTGCGCGCTGCGCGGCGGCATCCTGGACGTGTACCCGGTGGGCAGCCCCAATGCGCTGCGCGTGGAGTTCTTCGACGATGAAGTCGACTCCATCCGCTCCTTCGACGTGATGACCCAGCGCTCCATCTCCCGGCGCGCGGCGGTGCGGCTGTACCCGGCCCAGGAGTTTCTGCTCTCCGGAGAAGTGCGCCAGCGGGCTGCCGCCGCTTTGGAGGCGTTGCTGTCCGAGGGTGCCCCGGAGGAGCGGGGACAGGACCGGCAGTCCGCCATCGAGCAGGAGTTCGACCTGATGCCCTTCGAGGACTTCCTGCGTCTGACCGAGGTGGAGGAGGATGCGGAGGAGCCGACGGCGAAGCCGGCGCCCGGGAAGGGCAGCCGGGGCACGAAGGGGCGAAAGCAGCCGGCCAGGCCCGCTGCGCTGCCCAGCCGGGTGTCGTCCCGATCCACGCTGGAGCGCAACTTCGGCGGCGTGCTGGAGGCGCTGCGCACGGGGCGGCTGCCCGACGGCGTGGATTCGCTGCTTCCGGTGCTGCTGGGCTGCGACGGCACTGCGGCGGACTACCTGAACGATCCCATCGTGGTATTCGATCAGCCCGAGCGGCTGCGGGAGCGCTGTGAAAACCGCTACCAGGAATTCCTCGAGCGCTTCGACGCCGCGCTGGAGCGGCAGGAGGCGCTGCCCGCGCAGGTGGAGCTGCTGTTCTCCTACGACGCGCTGCTGGAGAAGTGCGGCGGCGGCCGCGTGCTGCTCACCAACCTGTTCCTGCGCACCGAGCGGGACTTCCTGCCCACGAAGCTGGTGAAGATCGAGTGCCGGAACGCCCCGGCCTACCAGTCCAACGTCAAGGAGCTGGCCCGGGATCTGAACCGCTGGAAGGCGGAGGGCTGGCGCGTGGCCCTGCTGGCCGGCGGCACGGCCCGCGGCGAGCGCCTGGAGGGCGCGCTGAAGACCCAGGGCGCGCCCGCGCCGTTCATGCCGGAGATCCCGGAGACCCTCGAGCCCGGCGCGCCGGTCATCTTCCCGATGACGCTGAACCGGGGCTTCCTCTATCCCGGCATCCGCTTCGCGGTCATCTCCGAATCGGACATCTACGGCGTCAACCGCCAGAAGAGCCGCTCCCGGACCACCGGCGGCGAGAAGCTGGCCGCCTTCACGGACCTGAAGGTCGGCGACTACGTGGTCCACGAGAACCACGGCATCGGGCAGTACATGGGCATGGTGCGGCTGTCCAGCGACGGCACTTACCGGGACTTTCTGCACATCCGCTACCAGGGCGCGGACAAGCTGTACGTGCCCACGGACCAGCTGGATCGGGTGCAGAAGTACATCGGCTCCGAGGGCCAGGTCCCCAAGCTGAACAAGCTGTCCGGCGGCGAGTGGCAGCGGCAGAAGAGCAAGGTGCGCCAGTCGATCCGGGAGATCGCGGGGGACCTGCTCAAGCTGTACGCCGCCCGGGAGTCCATCCCCGGCCACGCCTTCGATCCGGACACGCCCTGGCAGCGGGAGTTCGAGGACGGCTTTCCCTTCGAGGAGACGCCGGACCAGCTCACCGCCATCGAGGACATCAAGCGGGACATGGAAGCGCCCCGGATCATGGACCGGCTGCTCTGCGGCGACGTGGGCTACGGCAAGACCGAGGTGGCGCTGCGGGCCATCTTCAAGGCGGTCATGGGCGGCAAGCAGGCCGCCATGCTGGCCCCGACCACGATCCTCGTGCAGCAGCACTACGCCACGATGCTGAACCGCTTTGCCAGGTTCCCGATCCATGTGGAGGTGCTGAGCCGCTTCAAGACCGCCCCCGAGCAGAAGGTCATCCTGAAGAAGCTGGAGTCGGGGGAGGTGGACGTGATCGTCGGCACCCATCGGCTGCTGGCAAAGGACGTGCAGTTCAAGGACCTGGGGCTGCTGGTGGTGGACGAAGAGCAGCGCTTCGGCGTCGCCCACAAGGAGGCCATCAAGCGGTTGAAGCGCTCGGTGGACGTGTTGACGCTGACCGCCACGCCCATCCCGCGCACGCTGCACATGTCCATGGTGGGCATCCGCGACATGTCGCTGCTGCAGTCTCCGCCGGAGGAGCGCTATCCCGTGCAGACCTACGTGGTGGAATACTCCGACGGCCTGGTGCGCGACGCCATCCTGCGGGAGCTGTCCCGGGGCGGCCAGGTCTACGTGCTGCACAACCGCGTGCAGACCATCGAGGTGATGTACGCCCGGCTCAAGAAGCTGGTGCCCGAGGCGCGCATCGCCGTGGGCCACGGCCAGATGCGGGAGTCTGCGCTGGAGGACGTGATGCTGGACTTCTACGACGGCAAGTTCGACGTGCTGCTGTGCACCACCATCATCGAGGCGGGGCTGGACGTGCCCCGGGCCAACACGCTGATCGTCTGCGACGCGGACCGGTTCGGCCTCTCCCAGCTCTACCAGCTGCGAGGCCGCGTGGGCCGCAGCAACCGGCTGGCCTACGCCTATCTCACCGTGAATCCCAGCAAGGTGCTCACCGAGGCCGCCGACAAGCGGCTGGCGGCCATCCGGGAGTTCACCGAGTTCGGCTCCGGCTTCCGCGTGGCCATGCGGGATCTGGAGATCCGCGGCGCGGGCAACCTGCTGGGGTCGGAGCAGAGCGGCTTCATGGCCACCGTCGGCTATGATCTCTACGTGAAGATGATCGAGGATACCGTGCGCGAGATGCGCGGCGACGTGTCCCAGGGCGACATCGAGACCCGGGTGGACCTGCGCGTGGACGCCTACATCCCCCAGGAATACATCGCCAATGACCTGCTGCGCGTGGAGATGTACAAGAAGATCGCCTCCATCCGCAACCGCGAGAACCGGGACGATCTGATCGACGAGCTGATCGACCGCTTCGGCGATCCCAACAAGCCCGTGATGAACCTGATCGAGGTGGCGCAGCTCAAGGCGCTCTGCTCGAAGCTGGGCATCGATTACGTGACGCTGAAGGGCGACGAACTGCACATGCGCTTCAGCATGGCGGCGGACATCGACCTGATGCGCGTCCTGGTGGCCGTGAAGGCCTTCCCCCAGTACATCTCCGTCCGCGGAAACCAGCCCTTCGTGATCGTGTACTACGAGCGCCACGCCGAGCCTGAGGCGCTGCTGCGCGGCGCAGTGAAGGCCATGGAGCAGGTCGTGGAGCGCTTCGAATC
>JAFWBZ010000279.1 GCA_017537105.1 Clostridia bacterium
ACCTTGCCGATCTCCTTCAGGTACATGCGGACGGGGTCGTCGATGGAGATGCCCTCGGGCACGGAGAGGTCGATCTCTTCCTCCTCCACCTCGTTCAGCAGCTCCGGCTCCGGGATGGCCTCGTCCTTGATGACCTCGATGTTCAGGCCGGACAGTGTATCCAGTATGCGGTCAAACTGCTCCGGGCTCAGCTCCACGTCGCCCAGCAGCTCGATGATTTCTTTATACGTCAGAACGCCCTTGCTCTTACCGGTCTCGATCAGCTCGCGCACGCGGGCCGACATGACTTCAGCGCTCGTATTGGTCTTGCTCAATTTTGGCCACTCCTTTCGACCGGTCAGTCGTCCAGTTCGCTCATCATCGCGGTCATCTGCTGATACAGCGCCGACTTTTCCTCCGGGGAAGCCGCGCCGATCCGCCGCTTGATCTCCTCGATCCTCCGCGTGACGCGATTTCTCCGGATGGTCTTCAGGCAGTTTTCCGCCATCTTCACCGCGTCCTCCTGCGCATCCGGCACCGGCTGATAGTTGATCGCCTGCAGCGCCTTCGCGCGAATTGTCTCATCGGTCAGTTCTTCGATATAAGCATTGACGGATTCGCCCGCCGTCAGGCGCGCGGCCAGCTCGATGTGGACCGCATCGTCAAAATCCGAGGGCTTCACCAGCGCCGACGGGATCAGACCCGCGGCCAGCATGGCGATCAGCGCGCGCTCGGCCAGCAGCTCGTCTCCCGGAGCGGCCTCCGCGCGCATCCTGCGCCTCGGCTCCTGCGCCGCCTGTGGCGCGCTGACGCCGATCTGCCGGAGCAGGATCTCCCGGTCGTAGCCGGTCTCATTTACCAGCCGGCGGAGGTGGTTCTCCATCTCCACGGGGTTCTTGACGTTTTTCAGTATCGCGCAGCAGCGCAGCGCGTACTGGGTCATGCCGTCCTGCATTGTCAGGTCCAGTCCGTCCCGCGCGCGCAGCATGCGATAGCTCGTGGAATCGTGTCTGGGCAGGGCCTCAAAGCCCTGAAGCCCGTTGGCCTTCACAAAGTCGTCCGGGTCCATGCCGTCGGGATAGTCGATCACCCGGGCGGGAAGGTCCTGCGCGTCCAGGATATCCAGCGCCCGCAGCGCCGCCTTCTGCCCGGCAGAATCCCCGTCGTAGCTGATCCAGACCTCCGGCGCATAGCGCTTCATCAGCCGGGCCTGCTCCTCGGTCAGCGCGGTGCCCAATGTGGCCACCACGCCCTTCACGCCGTACTTGCGGAGGGAAACGGTGTCCATATAGCCCTCCACCAGCACCAGGCGCCCGGCATCGCGCTCCTTGGACGCCATGTTCAGCGCGTAGAGCCCGCGCCGCTTGTTGAACACCGGCGTCTCGGAGGTGTTCAGATACTTGGGCTGCCCGTTCCCCAGGACGCGGCCGCCGAAGCCAACGACCCGGTTCTGGGCGTTGATGATGGGAAACATCACCCTGCCGCGGAACATGTCGAAGCTCTGCCCGTCCCGGCGGACGATCAGGCCCGCCTTTTCGAGGGTCTCTTCGGAAAAGCCCGCCTCCGTCAGATGCCGGAACAGTCCATCCCAGCCCTTCGGGGCGGCGCCGAGGCCGAATCTGCGGATATCCGCATCGTTGAGGCCGCGCCCGTAGAGGTAGTTCAGCGCCTCGGCCCCCTCGCCGGTCCACAGCAGGTCGTAAAAGTACCGCGCCGCCGCGCGATTGGCCTCGTACATGCGCTCGCGGTCGTCCTGCGTCACGCGCGTCTCTCCGGGCCTCCGCGAAAACGCCGGCACCTCCATGTGGGCCCGCTCGGCCAGCAGCCGGACGGCGTCCATGAACTCCATCCGCTCCATGTCCATCACAAAGTTGATGACCGTGCCGCCCTTGTGGCACCCGAAGCAGTAGTACATCTGCGCCTCGGTATCCACGCTGAAGGAGGGCGTCTTTTCGTTGTGGAACGGACAGCATCCCCAGTAGCGCCGGCCCTTCTGCTTCAGGGGCACATATTCGGAAACCACTTCTTCGAGGCTGGTCCTGCTGCGAAGCTCATCCAGCCAGGCCTGAAATCTTCCGTCCATATGCTCCTTCCCTCACCGATGCCGGGACCGTTTTGCGCGCGCCTGCAGCGCCCGCACGTCGCCGACAACCGACGCTGCTTCGACCTGCACTTAATGGAAATGACATAAATATTATTCGCCGGGTGCGGCGCTTTTCCTGCAAGTGAAAAAGAATTATTGCAAGAAAGTAACAAGTAACTGTTTCCATGTGCGACAGGAATCCACGCGCCCGCCGCCGGGAAACAGTGTATCTATATATACCACACCGGGTGGAAAAATCCTTTGCTTCGCGCATTTTTAATATTTGTCACCCACTGGATTCGCATGCAGAACGCTCCCGAAATCCGCGGCATAGGATGCGCCGGAAACGGTTTTGCATGCGCGGTCCCGGCGGACCGCGCCATCATGCAATGGGAGGCTTATCAACAATGGGCATCATCGTGTGCAAGTTCGGCGGCACATCCACCGCCAACGCCGACATGTTTCAACAGATACGAAAAATCCTGCGTGCGAGCCCGGACCGCCGCTACGTCGTGCTCTCCGCGCCCGGCGGCGCCGTCAAGGTGACGGATCTGCTCTATCGATATTGGCAGAAGCGCGCGGAAGGCCGGGACGGCAGCGCAGAGCGCGACGCCGTCGCCCTCCGGTTCCGAAAGCTCTGCGCAGACCTCGGGGTTTCCGGGATGGAAGCCGCCATTTGCCGGGAGCTGGACGGCGTACGGACGGCGGCCCATGCGGCCAGCCGGGGAGAATACCTCTGCGCCAGGGTGTTCTCCGCGTGGACCGGCATCCCCTTCGTGGACGCCGCGGAGCTGGTTCGCTTCGACCCGGATGGCGCGCTACAGACCCGGCAGACGCTCGCGCGGTTTCGCGCCATGGCGAGGCGCCTGCCGCGCGCCGTCATCCCGGGATTCTACGGAAGCGATTCCCAGGGCAGCATCGTCACCTTCCCCCGCAACGGCTCCGACATCACGGGGGCGCTGGCCGCGGCGGGCACCGGCGCATCGCTCTATGAAAACTGGTCGGACGTTCCCGGCCTGATGTCCGCGGACCCCGCGCTTGACCCCCATGCGCAGCGCATACCGTCGATCTCCTATCGCGGCATGCGCAAAATGTCCGCTGCCGGCGCAAAGGTGCTCCATCCCGACAGCCTGGCCCCTGTGGAGGATGCGCGGATCCCGACGCGCCTGTGCCAGACCACGCACCCGGAGGCGCCAGGAACGTGGATCTCCGGATGATTTGCCCGAATGCAAAGCCGCCGTCCGAATCGTTCGAACGGCGGCAGATTCATGAATCTTATTAAAATGGAATCAGCGCAGGCTCTCCATCTCGGCGATGCGGGCCTTCAGCTTCTCGAGCAGTCCCCGATTGGTGGCGAGCTTTTCCTTTTCGTTCTCCACCAGCTGCGCGGGGGCCTTGCCAACGAAGCCGGGGTTGCCCAGCATCTTCTCGGCGCGGGCGATCTCGCCCTCCAGGCCCTTCAGGTCCTTGGCGAGGCGCTTCAATTCCTTCTCCACGTCCACCAGCTCGCCCAGGGGCATGAACAGCTCGCAGGGCTCCGCGACGGCGGAGGCGGACTTCTCCGGGTTGGCCGCGTGGGCGTCCAGCATGGTCAGACCGCTGGCGTTCGCCAGGCGCTTGAAGTACCCCTCCGCAGAGGCCAGCGCGTCGGCCCAGCCCTCGTGGGGCTTGAGCATCAGCGTCGCCCTGCGGCCGGGCTGCACGTTCATCTCAGCGCGCAGGTTGCGCACGGCGCGGATGACGTCCATGATGCCCTCCATCTGTGCTGCCTCTGAGGGGAAGTCGTATTCCGGCTTCACCTCCGGCCACTTGGCGGTGATCAGCATGCCCTCGGCGTTCGGCAGGTATCCGTAGACCTCCTCGGTGATGAACGGCATGTAGGGGTGCAGCAGCTTCAGCATGCCGGTCAACACGTACAGCAGCACCTCCTGGGTGGTGGCCTTGACGTCCGCGTCGGCATCGTACAGCCCCTGCTTGGCGGCCTCGATGTACCAGTCGCAGAAGGTGGACCACACGAAGTCGTACAGCTTCGTGGCGGCCAGGCCCAGGTCGTAGCCCTCCAGGTTCTCGGTGATGCCGCGCACGGCTTCCTGGTAGCGGGTCAGGATCCATTTGTCGGCAAGGGACAGCTTCGCCACGTCGATGCCTGCGGGCGTGAAGTCCTGCAGGTTCATCAGCACGAAGCGGCTGGCGTTCCAGATCTTGTTGGCGAAGTTGCGGAAGGATTCCAGCTTTTCATCCGACATGCGGATGTCGCTGCCGGGGGCCACGCCCATCATCAGGGAGAAGCGCAGCGCATCCGCGCCGAACTTGTCGATGACCTCGATGGGATCGATGCCGTTGCCCAGGCTCTTAGACATCTTCCTGCCCAGCGCGTCGCGCACCAGGCCATGCATCAGCGCCACCTCGAATGGGCACTCGCCGGTCTACTCCAGGCCGGAGAACACCATGCGGGCCAGCCAGAAGAAGA
>JAFWBZ010000280.1 GCA_017537105.1 Clostridia bacterium
GCTACGAGGTGATGGCGGAGTTCGCCCGCAGCCGCCGGGAGGGCGCGCTGTGCACGGAGCTGCGCGCGCCGATGTACGCCGGGCAGCTGGCCATGTGCGTGTCCGACGTGCTGGGGCGCAGCTGGTACTTTGCGCTGGACAAGGGCGACCTGGCGTGACGCGCACATCGTTTAACGAAACTTCATATACAGTCAATATTGGAGTTCTATAATGTCCAAGGAGGCGATGGGATGCTGCTGCATGTGGGCGATGTCGTGAAGATGCGCAAGGCGCATCCCTGCGGGAACGACCTCTGGCGGATCACCTTCGTGGGCGCGGACATCAAGATGCGCTGCGAGAAGTGCCAGCGCATCGTGATGCTGGAGCGGCCCGTGTTTGAAAAGCGGGTGAAGAAGCTCGTGGAGAGCTCGGCCGGGGAGGAGGCGTGAGGCCTCCGCTTGCCCGCATCGCCGCGGCGCTGGCCCTTGTCGCCGTCCTGGCGCTGGTCGGGGCCTCGCTGCGGGCCTGGGGCTTCGGGCTCGTGCGCGTCTCGGGCACGTCCATGAACGACACGCTGCAGAGCGGCGATCTCGCCCTTGTGACGCGCTTGGGGTACAGCCTCGGCGGCGCGCCCGAATTCGGGCAGGTCGTGGAGTGCAGATTTCCGAACCGGCGCGGCACCTACATCAAGCGGGTGATCGGCCTGCCGGGGGACGTCATCGCGTTTCAGGACGGCGGCCTGCGCCGCAACGGTGCGGCCCTGTCGGAGCCCTATGTGTCCAGCCCGACGGAGGATTATGCCGTCGCACTGGGCGGAGACGAGTACCTGCTGCTGGGCGACAACCGCGCCGAGAGCTACGACAGCCGCATGGAGGACATGGGGCCGGTGGGGCGCGATGCGTTCCGGGGCCGGGTCCGGTGGATCGTGTGGCCCCTGCGGCGCTTCGGCCCGGTGGAATGAACGATATCGAGGAATTGGAGAGCGACAACATGGACGAAAATCGCATCGAACAGGAGAACCTTGCCCAGGAGGCGCCCGCGAAGGGAAGGAAGGGCGGAAAGGAAAAGAAAAAGAAGGACCTGAAGACGGAGATCCGCGAATGGGTGGTGGCGCTGGGCGTTGCGCTGATCGTGGTGTTTGTGATCCAGACCTTCTTCTTCCGGATCATCCGCGTGGACGGAATATCCATGGAGACCACGCTGCACGACGGCGAGCGGCTCTACGTGGACGTGATGGGCGTGAAGTTCGCCGATGCGGTGCCGCGCAACAGCATCGTGATCTGCAACTATCCCAACCGCTACACCCCCGTGCTGGGCATCAAGTTCAAGACTTTTTTCGTCAAGCGGGTCGTGGCGGTGCCCGGGGACCAGGTGTACCGCGAAAACGGCGTGACCCACGTGGTGTACGCGCAGGACGGCGAGACCGTGGACGTGGCGCTGGACGAGCGCTACGGCATGTATTACATCAACGGCAGCCCGGACGACTATGAGCCGTACACGCTGGGCGAGGACGAGTACTTCTGCGTCGGCGACAACCGCTACAACAGCCATGACTCCCGCGACTGGAACGACAGCGAACCCGACCGTGACGTGGGCCCCATCAGCAAGGACATGATCGTGGGCCGCGTGCGCGAGGTCATCTGGCCGCTGAGCAGCATCCGCGCGGCGAATTGACGGAGGAATGTCCATGAACAAGCGAAACAGGAGGATGGTGCGGATCATCGCCATCGTGCTCGTGGCGCTGCTGGTGGGCGGCGTGATCGTCAGCGCGCTGCTGAGCGCCCTGGCGGAGGAGTCGCCGCTGCCGCGGGACCGATACGAGATCGAAATGAGCTACGACGAGGCCAATCAGGCGCTGCAAGTGGAGCAGCGCCTGGTCTATTTTAACCGCACCGGGGAGCGGCTGGACCGCGTGGTGTTCAACGCGGCGGCGAATCTGTTTCGCCGGGAGAGCGCGCTGATGTACGAATCCGACGACCTGGTGGCGGTGTTCCCGGCGGGCTTTGCCCCCGGCGGCATGCAGCTCCAGTCGGTGCTCGTGGACGGCGTGGAGGCCGACTACGGCTTCCGGGACGAGAACGAGCTGCAGCTGCGCGTCGCCTGCGACCTGGCGCCGGAGGCGTCCGCGACCTTCCTGTTTCGCTATGGACTGCTGCTGACATCCGGCGGCGCCTTCCTCGGCGCCGGGGACAAGGACGTCCGGCTGTGCGACTTTGCGCTGGTGCCCGGCGTGTACGACGCGCAATACCGTGAGTACATTCTCAACAAGCCGCTGCCCTTCACCCGCTGGCTCTACGCCGACGCGGCGGACTGGCGCGTGCAACTGACGCTTCCGGAGCGATACGACCTGGCCGCGGCGGGACGGGTCAAGCGCAAGGATGTCTCAGATGGGAAGGCCGTATGGGAGATCGAGGCGGAGGACGTGCGGGCCTTTGCCCTGTGCTTCGGGAAGCGCTGGCGGAGGGCCTCGCTTTCGACGGCTTCCGGCGTGGCGGTGGAGGTGCTGAGCAGCGCCCGGGACGCGGGCCGCGTGGCGCGCATCGCCGCCGGGGCCGTCGCGCAGTGCGAGGCGTGGTTCGGGGACTTTCCCGTGGATACGCTGACCTTTGCCCAGTCGGATGATCCGCTGGGCGCGCTGAACTACCCCGGCTGCGTGCTGCTGCCGTCCCGGCTGTTCGAGCGGGCCAGCGCGGAGGAGCTGAAGCGGCGGATTCGCTTCTGCGTCGCACAGCAGTACTTCGGGCTGGCGGCCTATGCGGAGCCCTCGGCGGACGCCTGGCTCTCGGACAGCCTGTGCGCCTACCTGTCCTATTGGTTGCTGGAGGCGGAGGAGGGGAGGGACGCCTTCCTCAAGGCGGTCAACCGGGACTGGGTGAGCGCCCTGCAGCTGACCATCCCGGGCGGTCTGACCGTCACCAGCGACGCCAGCCTGTTCGACGGGGAGAAGTACGACATCGTGGTGCGCCGCCGCGGCGCGGTGGTGTTCCACGAGCTGCGCCAGGCCATGGGCGACGAGCCCATGCTGGCGGGCCTCCGGGCCTTCTACGCGCTGGGCCGGGCGGGCGGCACGCTGACGGAGATGGACCTCGTACACTGCCTGGACGGGGCCAGCGGACGCTCCTGGGAGGCCTTCCTGACGGACTGGGCCTTCCACGTGGGCGACTACGTGAACCAGACGATCGACTGGTTTGAATAGCGCATGATCCTGGAAAGAGCCATCCGGGACCGCGAAGCGACGCTCGAGGTCCCGGATGGCTTTTTTGTCGTTCAGGCCTGCGCTTGGTGGAGCGGCGGCGCGAATCGATCCAGGTGCATCTTGAGATTGATGTAGCTCCGGAAGTGCCGGGCGGCCTCGGGCCAGTCGGGGTGGCCGTCCAGCAACTGGAATTTGTCGAACTGGGTGCGGGGCAGCTTCATCAGGATGCGCCGCGCGCCGTTGCCGATCTTCGGGGCGGAGGAGGGGCAGCGCAGGCACACCGCGCCGCCCAGAAAGGCGTCGAAGCGGGTGTCGCCGTCGATGGGCCGCCCGCACAGCGCGCAGGAGTTCATGCGCGGCGCGAGGCCGTTCAGGGCCATGAAGTGCATCTCAAAGGCCATGGTGACCAGCGCCGGCGGCAGCTCGCCCCAGTTCAGGTGCGCCAGTGCGCGGAGCGTCACGATGAAAAGCGTCTCCGCCGGGATGTCCGGCAGGATGGCGGCGTCCAGCAGCTTGAGCCAGTACACGCCGTGGAGCAGCCGGTCGTAGTCCGCCCGCAGGTCGTAGTAGCTCTCGGAGATCTGGCACTGCTCCAGCGTGAAGCGGTCCCGGCTCTCGTAGAGCTGGAACTCGCCGCTGGTGAAGGGCTCCACGGCGTTGACCAGCGGGGTTTTCGGGCGGCGGCAGCCCCGGGCGATGGCGTCGATGCGGCCCCGCTCCGGGGAAAACAGCGTGACCATGCGGTCGTAGTCCGCGTAGTCCGCCCGGCGCAGCACCAGGGCGGGGGTGATGACCTGCGGCATGGCGCTACTCCTCGTAGCCCAGCGTGCGCAGGTCGCCGGCGCGGTTGCGCCAGTCCTCCCGGACCTTGACCCACAGCTTGAGCATCACCTTGGTGCCCAGCAGCCGCTCGATGTCCGCGCGGGCCTCGGAGCCGATCTTCTGCAGCATCGCGCCCTGCCTGCCGATGATGATGGACTTGTGAGAGGCGCGCTCGCAGTACACGTCCGCGTGGATCTCGGTGAGGTGGTCGGAGACCTTTTTGATCTGCAGCATGTCCACGCCGATGCCGTGGGGGATCTCGTCCCGCAGGTTGCGCAGCGCCTTCTCCCGGATGATCTCGGCGCACATCACGCGCTCCGGCTGGTCGGTGATCATGTCGTCGGGGAAGTACTTCGGGCCCTCCGGCATGGCGTCGATCAACATCTGCTTCAGCAGGTCCACGTTCTCGCCGGTGCGCGCGGAGACCGACACCACCTGGTCGAAGCCGGTGGCGTCCAGCTCCGCCAGCTGGGGCATCAGCTGCTCCTTGGTCACCAGGTCGGTCTTGTTGACCGCCAGGAACTTCGGGCAGCGCATCCGGGCGATGTCCTGCATCACGGCCCGGTCGCCCGCGCCGATGTGCTGGCCGTCCACCACGCAGAGCACGGCGTCCACGCCCTCCCGGGCGTCCTCCGCGACCTTCATCATGTATTCACCCAGCTTGGTGCGGGGCTTGTGCAGGCCGGGGGTGTCCACGAACACCAGCTGCCAGCCCTCGCCGGTGGCGACGCCCAGCAGCTTGTTGCGGGTGGTCTGGGGATGGTTGGAGATGATGGCGACCTTCTCGCCGACGAAGCGGTTCATCAGGCTGGACTTTCCGACGTTCGGCCTTCCGAGTATGGCGACGAAGCCGGAATGGAATGCTGTATCAGACAATGGCGTTTCCTCCGTATGATTCTCAATGGTCGTTGCTCTGTGTGCCCACATCCACGCCCAGGTCCTCGGGCGTCAGCGCCTCGGGCAGCAGCTCGCCCAGCGTGCGGACCTCGTAGCCCTTGCCGAAGGCCCCGACGATGACCGGCATGGAGGCGTCGGAAAACTCCCGCAGCACCTGGCGGCAGATGCCGCAGGGCCAGGCCACGGCGGTGGAGCCCACCACGGCGATGGCGCGAAACCGCCGCGCGCCGTGCACGATGGCGTTGCCTGCCGCGCAGCGCTCGGCGCAGATCGTGGCGCCGTAGGAGGCGTTTTCGAAGTTGCAGCCCTGGAAGGTTCGGCCGTCCCCGGCCAGTATGCACGCGCCGACCTGGAAGCGGGAATAGGGGGCGTAGGCGCGCTGCATGGCCTCGCAGGCCTGCGCAAACAGTCCGTCGAAATCGACGGGCTCGGCGTCCCTCGTCATGCCGACGGAGGCGAGGGCGCGCTCTTCCATATCGCGCATCACGGCTTTTTCATCCTCCTTCATGTGGTCGTAGCCCATCAGGTGAAAGGCGGAGTGGGCGGTCAGGTAGCTGAGCTCCCGGGACAGCGGGTGGCCGTACTCCGCGGCCTGCTGCCGGGCGCGATCCAGGTTGATCACGCAGTCGCCCAGGTTGACGCAGCCCAGGTAGGGGTCGTATTCCCGCCGCAGCCGCTTGGGACACCCGGCGGCGGTTTTGCCCGCGGGATAGTCGACGGTGGGGAAGGACAGCACGTCCGTCTCCCGGTCGATGCCGCGCATCAGGCGGTTCAGGCTGCGGATGCCGCCGTCGTCGGTGATGCGGATCGCGAATCCCGCGCCCTGGATGCCCTCCGTGTGGAAGCAGGCCTCCGCCACGCGGCCCAGCAGCGCCTCGATGCTTGTGAGGTCATCGGGAGCGGGAATCTCCCATTGCAGCTCAATGGGCATCGGCGCTCGCCTCCTCCGGTGCGGGCAACGTCTCCGGGACCTTCGCCGGAGCGGGCTCCTGCGCGGGCTTCGGCTCCGCCGCCTTTGGCGGGGCGGGCTCCTGCGCGGGCTTCGGCTCCGCTGCGTTCGCCGGGGCGGGCTCC
>JAFWBZ010000281.1 GCA_017537105.1 Clostridia bacterium
AAATGGACCTGTCCGCTCTGATCGGCTTCGCCCGGAACACGCATTTTCAGCCGGAATCCCGGCACGATTTCAAGCTACATGAGCGCATGGACGCGCGGCTCGTTCAGGACTACGCCCCGCGTCCTCGCTGGCGCGGGCCGCGGGTTTCGGGCGCGTCTTGGGCTTCGCCCGGCGCTTGCGCCCTCAGTCCGGCTTTGCCGGACGCTATTCACGTCCATCTGACCACCACCGACCGGGCCTTCGGCGCGCTGTTAAAAGGTGAGCGCCGCATCCAGGCCCAGGGCTGCGGCGGGCAGAGCTTCGGCGCGTTCCTGCCGAAGGGGCAGCGCATCGCGCTGTACGGCGTGGCCAACGACTATCTGGGCAAGGGCCTCTCCGGCGGCACGCTTTCCATCTGTCCACCCGCGGACGCGGTGTGGAATCCAGGGGACACCCTCATTGGCAACGTAGCCCTATATGGCGCGACCAGTGGCTATGCCTTCATCGCGGGCATGGCGGGCGAGCGCTTCGCCGTGCGCAATTCCGGCGCGTGGGCCGTCGTGGAGGGCGTGGGCGACCACGGCTGCGAGTACATGACCGGCGGCCGCGTGGCGGTGCTGGGGCCGGTGGGCGACAACTTCGGCGCGGGCATGTCCGGCGGCATCGCCTGGGTGCTGGACGAGGACGGTACTCTGGAGAGCCGCATCAACAGCGGGCTAGTAAAGGTGCATGAGGTCACCCACGAGCAGGCCGTGGAGCTGCGCCAGCTGCTGGAAATGCACGCGCGACACACCGATTCGCGCAAGACTATGGAGATATTAGCGGATTTCGATCTGTGGCTGCCAAAGTTCAAGGCCGTCATTTCGGATGAATATCTGGATTATCTGGGGAGGTGCGATTGATGGGAAAGCCGACAGGATTCATGGAAATCGCCCGCGTGGAGAATCCCTACCGCGACGAGGCGGCGCGTCTTCGCGACTTTGAGGGTCTGCACATCCCCCAGCCCACCGACGCGCGGCGGGCACAGGCCTCCCGCTGCATGAACTGCGGCGTGCCCTTTTGCCAGTCGGACTTTGGCTGTCCGCTCAACAACCTGATCCCGGAGTGGAACGACCTACTGTACCGGGGCAGGGAGCGCGAGGCATTGGAGCGGCTGCTCACGACCGCGCCATTCCCCGAGTTCACGGGTCGGGTGTGCCCGGCGCTGTGTGAAAAGGCGTGCAATCTGGAGAGCGATGCATTAACGAATCGGGACAACGAGCTGTACCTGATCGAGACGGGCTTTGAGAAGGGCTGGATTCGACCGAGAATTCCTCGGAAGCGCACGGGAAAGCGCGTAGCGGTGGTGGGCAGCGGCCCCTCCGGGCTGGCGACGGCGGACCTGCTGAACCGACTGGGACATGCGGTCACGGTGATCGAGCGCGCCGACCGCGCCGGGGGGCTGCTGATGTACGGCATCCCCAACATGAAACTGCCAAAGAACGCCGTTGAACGCCGCATCCATTTGATGGAGACCGAGGGCGTGCGCTTCCTGCTGAACACGGAAGCAAAGTCTGAGATCATTTCCGAATACGACGCCGTGGCGCTCTGCGGCGGCGCGAAGAAGCCGCGGGCGCTGAACGTGGAGGGCATCTTCGCCGTGGAATACCTGACGGCGGCCACCCGGGCGGTATTGTCCGGGGATGTGCCCGCCATCAACGCAAAGGGAAAGCATGTTGTCGTCGTGGGCGGCGGCGACACCGGCAACGACTGCGTGGGCACGGCGCTCCGGCAGGGCTGCGCCTCCGTCATCCAGCTGGAGATGATGCCGGCCCCGCCGGTCGAGCGTGCTGCCAACAACCCCTGGCCGGAGTGGCCGCGCACGCTGCGCACCGACTACGGTCAGCTGGAGGCGATCCACCGACAGGGCAAGGATCCCCGCATCTACGAAACGACGGTCAGGCGCCGCCTCCCCGGGGCCATCGAAACCGTGAAGCTGAAGGGCTTCGATCCCATTCCCGGCACGGAACAGGTGTTGCCCTGCGACCTGCTGCTGATTGCGGCGGGATTCGTGGGCTGCGAGACGGCGACGGCGGCCGCCTTTCATGTCGAGCGCAATTCGCGGGGCAATCTGCTGCCCGCGGACGGCAGCCATCACCTGCGGGACAAACTCTTTTCCGCGGGCGACATGCGCACGGGCCAGTCGCTGGTGGTGCGGGCGCTGGCGGACGGCCGGGCGGCGGCCAGGGAGATCGACCGATATCTGAAGGGGGACGTGCAATGACGAAATACATCTTTGTCACCGGCGGCGTGGTGTCCGGGCTGGGCAAGGGCATCACGGCGGCGTCGCTGGGGCGGCTTCTGAAGGCCCGCGGGTTGAAGGTGGCCGCGCAGAAGCTGGACCCCTACATCAACGTGGATCCCGGCACCATGAGCCCTTACCAGCACGGCGAGGTGTACGTCACCGAGGACGGCGCGGAGACCGACCTGGACCTGGGGCACTATGAGCGCTTCATCGATGAGGACCTGAACAAGTTCTCCAACCTGACCACTGGGAAAGTCTACTCAAACGTCATCCAGCGGGAGCGCCAGGGCGGGTATCTCGGCAGCACCGTCCAGACCATCCCCCACATCACCGATGAGATCAAGCATTTCATCTACGCCGTGGGCCAGCGCACGGACGCCGACGTGGTCATCACCGAAATCGGCGGCACCATCGGCG
>JAFWBZ010000282.1 GCA_017537105.1 Clostridia bacterium
CTCCACGCCGACGAACTCCACGCCGACGAACCGTAGCTGCGTATACAAGGACCGGGAGAGCGCGAGGCTCGCCCGGTCCTTTGTCGTGGGTATGTCTCTCCGAAAGTGGCCTGGTTTAACGCATCTCTCCGTTTTGTCCGCCCGCCCATTCGATTTCCCGGGCACGGCGGCCGGCTTCGTCGCACGGCGAAGCGTCGCGCGAGGCGTCCAGCCACGCCTGCACGGCGCGGCGATCCCGGGCGAGCTGCTCCCGGAGGGCGTTGAGATCGTCAAATCGCCGCTCCGGCCGCAGAAAGTGCAGATACTCCACCCGGACCCGGCGGCCATACAGGTCTCCGTCATATCCCAGCAGGTTGGCTTCAATGGTCGGCTTGCCGTCGGGCACGGTGGGGTGCACGCCCTGATTCAGCATGCAGGGCCACGCGGCCCGTTCGCCGTCCAGCCAGATCGCCGCCGCATAGACGCCGTTGGCCGGAAGCGACGCCTCCGGATCGTCGAGGCGGATGTTCGCCGTCGGAAATCCCAGCCTGCGGCCCAGGTGCTTCCCCTGCTCCACAATCCCTGAAAACAGCGCGTCCATCCCCGCTTCACATCCCTTCTCCGCACCATTATAGCAGGCTCTCCGCCCCGTTGCAAGGCGCCGCGAATTAGACATTCCCGCATCTTTTTCTTGAGAATTCGTGGACTTCCCTGGGCAGCCGCGGGATTCATGGTATACTTACGTTGTGTAGCTATAATTCCATGCGATTTCCGCAATGCATACAGGAGGATGGTTCAATGGCAAATGAAATGAAGCGGAGCAGAAAGCGGAGGAGGGCGCAGGGCATTCCCATGCTGCTGATGATCGTATTGCTGATCATCGCGCTGGTCATGGGCGGGCTCGCGGGCTTTGCCATCGCCCGGAAGGCGGACCCCACCCGCGCACAGCTGCTGAAGGCCAACGCCCGCATATTGGAGCTGGAGAATACGCTGACCCTGATCGGCTTCTCCCCCGACACCGACAGCCCCGAGGAGTGGCTCAGCGAGATGGGCGGGTCCGAAGGCGATGACATCGCCAGCGAGCTCTCCGGAGGCTACGACGATTCGGAGCAGGAGGTCTGGGGAGACGAGGATCTGCTGAGCGGCACGCTGGACGAGGGCGGAGAGCCGGTGGTCGTGGCCGAATTCGACGGCGGCGAGCTGCTGTCCACCGAGGTCATTCCGGAGTACAACGACCAACTGACCACGCTGATCCTCTCCGGAGCGAATGTCGACGACGTATCCGACTCCGTGCTGAATTCCGTGCTGCACTATCTGGCAGGCGAAAAGATCATCGCCCGCAAGGCCGCGGAGCTGGGGCTGGACAAGCTTTCGGACGAGGATCTGAAGGACATCGAGGCTGAGGCGGCCGAGGTATATGCGGAACAGCTGAACTACTACTCCGCCTTCGTGACCAAGCCCGGCATGGACGAGGCCGAGATTCAGGAAGCCGCCGCCCAGGAGAGCGGCGTCACGCTGGAGGACATCAAGGAGGAGCTGAAGGCCTCCTGGCCCACGAAGAAGTTCTACGACTACACCGTCAAGGACGTCACCGTGACGGATGCCGAGATTCAGAAGTACTACCGCGACACGCTGGCGGAACAGAAAGAGAGCTACACGCAGAATCACGACGAGTATGAATTTGCGCACACCGACGGCGAGCTGCTCCTGTACAACCTCGAGGGCTATCGCGCCGTGCGCAATCTGCTGATCCCCTTCTCCAGCGATGAGGACGCCGCCAAGGCTTCCGGGCTGCTGGAGCAGATCGAGGCGCTGGACCCCATCGGGGATGCTGACAAAATCCGGGATCTCCAGAGCGAGCTCGATCCCCTCTACGCGCCCCTGGAAAAGACCGCGCAGCAGGTGGTGAAAAAGCTGCAGGACGGCGAGGATTTCCTGAGCCTGATGGACGCCTATGGCGAGGACGAGGCCATGCTCTCCGATCCCGCGCGCACCGAGGGGTACTACATCAGCGATGACAGCTACCTCTTCTCCGCCGAGTTCATCGAGGGAAGCATGCTGCTGGAGCAGCCGGGAGACGTATCCTCCCCGTTGCGCAGCTCCGCAGGCCTGCACCTGACGCAGTACGTGTCGGACGTCACGCCGGGCGAGGTGCCGCTGGAGTCCGTGTACGAGCAGATCAAGGACGCCGCGCTGGCCCAGAAGCAGGATGATTATTACGACCAGGCGACCGACGCCCTGCTGGATGCCGCCAACGTGAAATACTACCCGGAGCGGCTCCAATAGTCGACAAAAGCTGCGGGCGGGCGCAAATTGCGCCCGCCCGTTTTGTGTCTCAGCGCGCTCGCGTCAGCGCTTGTAGGCGCTCGGGGCGAACAGCATCAGAATCGGGAAGATCTCCAGGCGGCCGATCAGCATGCACATGGACAGCACCAGCTTGCTGAGATTGGAGAAGGCCGCAAAGTTCCCCGTGGGGCCGACCATGCCCAGTCCGGGACCGATGTTGGAAAGCGTCGCCACCACGGCCGTGAAATTGGTCTCAAAGGAAAAGCCGTCCAGCGAGACGATGATCGTGGAGATCAGCAGCACGGCCATATAGGCAAAGAAGAAGCCCTGCACGCCGGACAGGATGTTCTCGCTCACGGTGTGCCCGTCCAGCTTGACGGTGTTGACGGACTTCGGGTGGATCGTCTGGCGGATATCGCGCACCATGCTCTTGACCAGCAGCTGCAGGCGAATCACCTTCATGCCGCCGCCGGTGGAACCCGCGGATGCGCCGATGAACATGATCACCACCAACAGCACGCGGGAAAACTGCGGCCATTGGTTGAAGTCCGCCGTGGCGTAGCCCGTGGTCGTCATCACGGAGGACACCTGGAAAAAGCTGTAGCGCAGCGCCGTGAAGAAATTCGCATCGCCGGGGATCACCGCGTTGTTTGCCATGGCATAGTAGCCCTGGCGGAACAGAGGCATGATGTTGATGGCGATCAGCACGGAGGCCATCAGTAGGATGACCCAGTAGAGCCGCAGCTCGCTGTTGCCCAGCGCCGCGCGCCAGTTGCGGCGGATCAGGTAGTAGTACAGGGAGAAGTTCACGCCGAACAGCGCCATGAACACGCCGATCACGACGTCCACGGCGGCGCTGTTCCAGTGCGCGATGGAATTGCCGTAGGTGCCAAAGCCGCCGGTGCCCGCCGCGCCGAACATGTGCACCAGCGCGTCAAACAGGTTCATGCCGCACAGCAGCAGCGCGATCACCATCAGCGCCGACAGGCCCACGTAGATTTCATAGAGGATCTTGGCGTTGTTGCTCACCCGGGGCACCAGCTTGTCCGTGGAGGGGCCCGGCGATTCAGCGCGCATCAGGTGAATCGAGCGCGCGCCCATCTTGGGAATGAGCGCCAGCGACAGCACCAGAACGCCCATGCCGCCCGCCCAGTGGGTGAAGCTGCGCCAGAACAGGAGCCCCTTGGGCAGCGCCTCCACGTCGGTCAGAATGGTGGCTCCCGTGGTCGTAAAGCCGGACACCGTCTCGAAAAAGCAGTCCATCAGGGACGGGATGCACCCGTGGAAGAAAAAGGGAAGCCCGCCGAAGAAGGACACCAGGATCCAGCTGAGGGCGACCACCGCGAACCCCTCCCGGGCGCGCAGCACGTCCCGCCGGGGCCGGATCAGCGCCAGGATGGAGCCCGCGACAGCGGTGATCACCATGGCGATCAGTATGGCCTTGGCGTCGGAACCCCCGTGGATCAGCGAAACGATCAGCGGAAGTATCATCAGACCCCCGGCCAGGCGCACCACGTTGCCGACCAGGTGAATTGTCAATCGCTTGTTCATTGCCTCATCCCCGCAATCAGAAGTTTGCCGCTCCGCTCACTTGCGAATTTCGGCAATGTCAAAGGCATCCTCAAGGTTGATCACCGTGCCCGCCCTGGCGGTCAGGATGACCGTGTCCCCCGCCTCGATGTGGTCCGAGCCGAAGGGGATGATGGACTTTCTGTCGCGCACCAGCACGGAGACCAGTATGCCTTTGCGAATCTTCAGCTGGTTCAGCGGGATATTCAGATATGGCGCGCCTTCCAGCGCGGTGAACTCGTAGGCCTCGACGGAGCCGCCCAGCATGTAGTAGATCTTCTCCACCACGGAATCCCGGGAGTTGTTCAGCGCGCGGACCGAGCGCAGGATGACGTTGGCCGTGGTGAGCTTCGGGCTGACGGCGCAGTCGATGCCCAGATCCTCCATCACGTCCATGGCGTTGGTTCGGTTCACCTTCACGATGACCTTGCGCACGCCCCGGCGCGCGCCGTACAGGCCGGTGATCAGGTTTTCCTCGTCGCGGTCGGTCAGGCAAATCAGCGCGCCGCAGTCCGCTACGTTCTCCGACTCCAGCACCTCCTCGTCGGTGCCGTCCGCGCAGATGACCATCACGTTGTCCAGCTCGTCCGAGAGCCGTAGACACTTGTTCTGGTCAATCTCGATCATTCGCAGATAGACGCCCATGCCCGCGATGATCTTCGACGGGTAATAGGAAATGTGCCCGCCGCCGATCAGCAGCGCGGATTTCACCCGCTGGGTATCCTTGCCCAGGTGCTTGAAGAACTTCGTCACGGCCTCGCGGTCCCCGGTGGCGTACACGCGGTCTCCGGGCAGGATCACGCTGGCGCCGTCCGGGATGAAGGCCGTGCCGTTGCGCTGTACCGCCGTAAACTGGATGTGCGGAAAGCGATTGTGGAGGCGCGAGAGCGGCATGTTCAGGATCGGATCGGTGCTTTCGGCGCGGAATTCCACCATCTCCACCCGGCCGTGAGCAAAGGACTCGATGTTGATGGCAAAGGGGAAGCGCAGCAGCCGGGAAATCTCCTGGGCCGTGGCGCGCTCCGGATTGATCACCTGATCGATGTCCAGCTTCTTCTGTAAGAGCGTCAGGCTCTCGGTGTACTCGGGGTCGCGGATGCGGGCGATGGAATACTTCGCGCCCAGCTGCTTGGCCGCCAGACAGCACACCATGTTCAACTCGTCGTTTCCGGTGACGGCGATGATGATGTCCGCGTGTTCCACGTCCGATTCGATCAGCACCTTGACATTGGCGCCGTTGCCGCGGACACACATCACGTCCAGCGTCTCGCTGGCCCGGAGCAGCGCCTGCTGGCTGCGGTCGATCACGGTGATGTCGTGGCCGTCCTTGGAAAGATATTGCGCAAGGGTGTAGCCCACCTTGCCGTTGCCCACGATGATGATATTCATGATACCACCCTCCAGGAATCATCCACAGATTTGAAAGTGCCGACGTGCGTCTACGCCCGCTGCGCCTGGCTCAGGCATAGCAGCGCCGCGCGGGCGTCCAGCGCGAAATCGCCGCCCGGCCTGCCCTGCACGCAGACGCCGCCGAGGTAGCGGATCTGCTGCAGCACGCGCATCAGCTTGCGGTAGTCCTCCCCGTCTCCGTCCCGGGGCATGCGCCGCGTCAGCGCGTTCTCCACGTGCACATGGCACAGCGTCGCCCCCGCCTGCTGCAGCGCGGACACGGGCTCCGCGGCCATCGCCATGCTGCCGGTGTTGGCCGCCACACCGACGTTCCCCAGCTGCAACAGTCCTGCCAGCAGCGTGGCCTCCGAAACCAGGTTCAGCAGGTTGCATTCAGTCTTGCGCAGCGGCTCGACGGCGATCGCCAGCCCGCACTCCCGGGCATGTCCCTGGGCCAGGCGAAGGAAGTTCCCCAGCTGACGCCAGGCCATCGGATAGTCGTATCCCGCAGGAACGGACCGCGACAGCGCCGCATCCAAAACCGCCACGCGCACGTTCAGCCGCCGACAGCGCTCAAAGGCGCGCCTGAGATAGTCGTGCAGCGCCGTCGCGCTGACGTCAGGTCCCACGATGGGAAGCTCCCCGGGGAGGATGTGGTTGACCGCCGTCACGCGGACGCCGCATCCCTCGCACCAAGCGACGAACTCCTCAAAGTAGGAATCGGACAGCGCCGTCAGCTCGTCAAGAGGGACTTCCACAAAATCATAGCCCAGGGCGTGCACCTCGGGCAGGTTGGCAAAGTCGGCGGCAATGCCGATTGGAATCATAGCGCACCTCTTCAGGGGCCGCCAGTGATCGCGCACCCCCGTTTTATGAATATCATCAGTATACGCCTGTTCGCGCAAAACGTCAAATTCCCTCGATTATATTTAACGCGTTCTAAGCATTATCGCGCATATTTGGTTAAATGCGGCCGCGTTTTTCCCCGATACCTTGATTTTGACGCCCGCTGCTGGTATAATAAATATAACCCACTAAAAAAAGGAGTGTTCAATATGGCTCTTGTTACTTCCAAAGAGATGTTCGCGAAGGCCTATGACGGCGGCTACGCCATCGGCGCTTTCAACGTCAACAACATGGAAATCGTCCAGGGTATCACCGAAGCCTGCCGCGAGGAAAAGGCTCCCGTTATCCTGCAGGTCTCCAA
>JAFWBZ010000022.1 GCA_017537105.1 Clostridia bacterium
CGCTCTCGGTGGGCTTCACCATTGCGGCGTACCGCGTTACGGAAGCGCTGACTGCCTCGGTCCTCATCGCCGCAGTCACCTGGGTCCTGTGCGCCTGCGGGTTGAAGCTCGGCCGGCGGTTCGGCACGCGCCTCGCGGGCAGAGCTTCCATTCTGGGCGGCGTCATCCTGATCGCCATCGGTCTGGAGATCTTTTTTCGCAGCCTGTGACGCATCTGCCATCGCAGGGTGGCTCCAGTTTAATTGAAAAATTCATTAACTAACCGAAAAATCAACATGCTTTCCATTGCGGAAACGTTCTCGTTGTGGTATAGTATTCGATGTGTTATTTTACGCTTACAGCCCGAAGGACCGGCTGCGTCCGTCCACACGGGTTTTCGGAAGCGCTGCCGCGCTGCGGCAATCGCCTTCCCTTCTATATTCCGGAGGTGTTATCGTGGAATTTGAACGGATGACCGTCAATCAGATCAAGGACAGCATACAGAACAAGCTTCGCACACAGTTTGCCTGCGAAACCTCCGACGCCACGCCGGAGCAGATCTATCAGGCGCTGGCGCTGGTGGTGCGGGACGAGATCATGCAGCGCCGCAGCTTTTCGCGCGACGCCCGCAAGGAACAGCGCGCCAAAAAGGTCTATTATCTGAGCGCGGAGTTCCTGGTCGGACGCACGCTGCACAACAACATGGTCAATCTCGTCAACGAAAAGAACTACATGCAGGCGCTGGACGAGCTCGGCATCGACCGCGCGGTGGTGTTCGAGGAGGAGCCGGAGCCCGGCCTGGGCAACGGCGGCCTGGGGCGCCTCGCCGCCTGCTTCCTGGATTCCCTGACCACGCTGAAGCTGCCCGCCATGGGCTGCACCATTCGCTATGAGTACGGCCTGTTCCGCCAGAAGCTGGTGGACGGCTATCAGGTAGAGGTGCCGGACAACTGGCTGGCTGCCGGCAACATCTGGGAGATTCCGCATCCGGAAGACACCGTGGAGATCCACTTCGGCGGCAAGGTCGAAATGGTGGAGGTAGATGGCCGCATCAGCTTCCATCACTCCGGCTACACGACCGTGGAGGCAGTTCCCTACGACATTCCCGTGGTGGGCTATGACAGCACGAAGGTCAACTTCCTGCGCACTTGGTCCGCCAAGGCCGTCACCCAGATCGACATGCTGCACTTCAACCGCGGCGAATACGCCAAGGCCATGGAGGAGCGCGAGCTGGCGGAGGTCATCTCTAAGATCCTCTACCCGAATGACGACAGCGAGCAGGGCAAGGAGCTCCGCCTGAAGCAGCAGTACTTCTTCTCCTCTGCCTCCATCCAGCACGCGGTGAAGGATTTCATCGACACCTACGGCTACAACTGGTCAATCTTCCCGAACAAGGTCGCCATCCACATCAACGACACGCATCCCGCCGTGGCCATCCCGGAGCTCATGCGCATCCTGATGGACGAGTACGGCCTGGGCTGGGAGAAGGCCGAGGACATCTGCTACCGCACCTTCGCCTACACCAACCACACCGTGCTGATCGAGGCGCTGGAAAAGTGGCCCGAGAGCCTGTTTGCCCAGCAGCTTCCCAGGATCTACATGATCCTGCAGGAGATGAACAAGCGCCTGTGTCAGAAGCTGTGGGACTCCTTCCCCGGCCAATGGGACCGCATCGGCCACATGGCGATCCTGGCCTACGGCAAGGTGCACATGGCCAACCTGTGCGTGGCCTGCACCCATTCCGTCAACGGCGTTTCCGCGATTCATACCGATATTCTGAAGAAGCAGACCTTCCACGACTACTACCTGCTGCAGCCGAGGAAGTTCGTCTCCATCACCAACGGCGTCACCCATCGCCGCTGGCTCATGCAGTGCAACCCCGACCTCTCCAGCCTGATCGACGAGGCCATCGGCGACGGCTGGCGCAAGGACATGGAGCGGATCGCGGACCTGAAGCCCTTCGCGGACGACGCGGCCTTCCGGCAGAAGTTTGCCGACGTGAAATACGGCAACAAGCTGCGCATGGCCGGCGCGCTCTACCGCCACCAGGGCATCGAGCTCAATCCGGACAGCATCATTGACGCTCAGGCAAAGCGCCTCCACGAGTACAAGCGCCAGCTGATGAACGCGCTGCGCATACTCAACCTGTACAACGACATCCTCGACAATCCGGACCGCGACTGGCGTCCCCAGACCTTCATCTTCGGCGCCAAGGCGGCCCCGGGCTACCACCGCGCCAAGCTGACCATCAAGCTGATCAACGCGATCGGCGACCTGGTGGCCAGGCATCCCGTGGCCTCCAAGTACATGAAGGTGGTGTTCCTGGAGAACTACTGCGTCTCCCAGGCCGAGCTGCTGATGCCCGCCACCGAGATCTCCGAGCAGATCTCCACCGCCGGCAAGGAGGCCAGCGGCACCGGCAATATGAAGTTCATGATGAACGGTGCGGTGACGCTGGGCACCATGGACGGCGCGAACTGCGAGATCTACGACTGCGTGGGCAAGGACAACATCTACATCTTCGGCCTGACCGCCGAGGAGGTGGATCGCGGCTACGCCAGCTATCGCGCACACGAAATGTATGAGACGAATCCAAGGATCCGGCGCATCATGGAGCAGCTGATCGACGGCACCCTCTGCCCCGAAAACCCGCGGATGTTCCAGGAGATCTATCATGGCCTGCTGTTCGGCGAGGGCGGCAACATGGCGGACCCGTACTTTGTGCTCAAGGATCTGCCGGACTACTGCGCGACCTACAAGCAGATGCTGCAGGACTATGAGAACCGCGATCTCTGGCTCAGGAAGGCCGTGCTGAACACCGCGAGCTCCGGCATGTTCACCTCCGACCGCGCCATCAGCCAATACAACAGCAAAATCTGGCATCTGAAGCCGTTGGAGCTTTGACGGCGTTGGGCGAGGGGCATTATTCCCTCGCCCGATTCCGGTCGTTCGTGACGTTTCCGCCGCCGCGAACGTTTTTTGTACCGCCATTCCATCATCCACGACAGGAGCTGTCCGCATGATTTTCTACCACGATTCCCGCAACCCCATCTACCGCACCCCCATGGGGGCCGCCGCCTGCGGCACGGCGCTGACGCTTCGCGTCCGCGGCGAAAACCTCGTCAAGGTCTGGCTTCGGCTCTGGTGGCAGGATGCGGAGGCCCGGCAGCCGATGCGCCGCATCGGGGCGGAGCTGTTTGAATATGAATTCCGGCTCCCGGACACCCCGGGACTGCTGTGGTATTTTTTCATTGCGGAGGACGACGAGGGAAGCACCTGGTATCTCGGCAATGCCTCGGACGGTCTGGGCGGCATCGGCGAGGTGTCGCTGCACGAGCCCGCGGGCTATCAGATCACCGTGTACGACGGTGCGAGCCACAGCCCCGTCTGGCTGCGGGACGGCATGATGATGCAGATCATGGTGGACCGCTTCCACCGCTCTGGACCGCTGGACGTTTCCAAGCTTCCGCCCACGTCCTTCTACCACCAGCACTGGGACGACAACCCCACGCTGATCATCAACGATGACAAGTACGGCTACAACATCAACAACGACTTCTTCGGCGGGAACCTGCGTGGCGTCATCGAAAAGCTGGATTACATTCGTTCCCTGGGCGTGACGGTGCTCTACTTCAACCCCATCTTCAAGGCCCGCAGCAATCACAAGTACGACACCGGCGACTACCGCGCCATCGACCCGAGCTTTGGCACCGAGGAGGACTTCCGCGAGCTGTGCCAGGCGGCCGCCGATCGCGGCATCCGCGTCATTCTGGACGGCGTGTTTTCGCACACCGGCGCCGACAGCCTGTATTTCAACCGGGACGGCAATTACGGTCCCGGCGGCGCCTTCAACGACCCCGCCTCTCCCTATGCTGCGTGGTACCGCTTCCGCAGCTGGCCGGACGACTACGAGTGCTGGTGGGGCTTCAAAACCCTGCCCAACGTGCACGAGGAGACGGAGAGCTACCAGGATTTCATCATCAACGACGACGACAGCGTCGCCGCCCACTGGCTGCGCGCCGGGGCCGCTGGTTGGCGCCTGGACGTGGCCGACGAGCTGCCGATGGACTTCATTCGAAGGCTGCGCGCCCGCGTGCGGCAGGTCAAGCCGGACGCCGCGATCATCGGCGAGGTGTGGGAGGATCCCAGCAACAAGATCGCCTATGACGAGCAGCGCTGCTATTGCCTCGGCGATACGCTGGACTGCACGATGAACTATCCCCTGCGAACCGCCATACTGGATTTCCTGTGCCGCCGCATCAACGCCGCGGAGTTCGTGCGCCAGGTGGAGAGCCAGCGGGAGAACCTGCCCGCCGAGTTCTACTACTCCCAGATGAACATACTGGGGACCCACGACACGCCGCGCGCCATCAACGTGCTCGCGGACGTGGGCGAGATGTCGCCGAAGCGCGAGCTCCGCAAGCCCATGCAGCTGGACGAGGAAGCGTTCGCCAGGGGCCGCCGCCGCATGATCGCGGGTTGGACGCTGCTCTGCGCCATGCCGGGCATGCCCTGCCTGTACTACGGCGACGAGGCCGGCATGACGGGCATGGCGGATCCCTACTGTCGAGGCACCTATCCCTGGGGCCACGAGGATCTGGAGCTTCGGGAAATCTACCGCGGCATCATGAACGACCGCATGCACTGCGCCGCGCTGCGCACCGGGGAGATGCAGATCACCGCCGTGGGCATGGACGTGGTGCTGCTGGAGCGTCGCATCTCCGGCGGAATGGACGCGTTCGGCAATGCCGCGCAGGACGGCGCGCGTGTGCTCGCCGTGAACCGCGCCGACGAATACCGGCGGGTGGAATACGACAACCGCATCTACGACATCCCCGCCGAATCCGCCCAGTGGCTCCCCGCCTCAAATAGGTGGATTGCCCGCGGATCCCATCCGGAGGCGTTGGAAAGCATCTCGCGCACGGCGCGCA
>JAFWBZ010000283.1 GCA_017537105.1 Clostridia bacterium
AAAGGGTGTTATAAAGAAACCATGACAGGCTGACCCGGCATTATAACATCCCCTCAACCTTTTCCCCTTTCCTGTTATATGGGCGGGTCTGTTTCCCCCTTCAACGGGCCCGCGGGATGCAGCCTGTCTTTTCTGTACCCTTTTGCTCGTCGATCCAATGGATGACGGGCCCCGGCCGGGACCTCGTCGATCCATGTGAAAAGGACGGTCCTGTCCATGCTGCATATCGTCTACAATCCCGTTTCCGGCGGCGGAAAGTGCGCGCAAGCCCTTCGCGAAGTCGAATCCCTGCTCCGCGAACGGGGCACAGCGTATCTGACGCACCCCACCCGCAATCGAAACGACTGTACGTCCATCGTCCGGGGGATCACCGCAGAGGACGACCCTGACCAGAAAATCGTCGTCATGGGCGGCGACGGTACGCTGAACGAAGCGCTGAACGGCATCGCCGACCCCGCAAGGGTGCGTCTCGGGCTGATCCCCTGTGGAAGCGGAAACGACTTTGCCGCCGCGGCGGGCATCCCGGACGATCCCCGCGCCGCCATAGAGTTGATCCTGGACGGCGAGGCCAGGTACACCGACTACATGGAGTGCTCCGGCGTCCGCGGGATCAACGCCATCGGCACCGGCATCGACGTGGATATCTTGCGCCGCTATTCCCGGATGAAGCTGCTGCGCGGCTCCGCGGCCTACTTTGCCTCGCTGGTCCTCACCCTGTTTTCCTACAAGGCCTATCGCTTCGAGGAGACCACGGACGGGGCCAGCCATCCGCACAGCGCCTTCATCGCCTGTGCCGGCAACGGATCCCGCATCGGCGGGGGAATCCCCATCTGTCCCGAAGCCGTTCTGGACGACGGACTGCTGGACGTGGTCATCGTCGACGACATCAGGCCCATCGCCATCCCCCGCGCCCTGATCACGCTGATGCGCCGGCGGATTCTGGGCTACAGGACCACGACCTTCAAGCGACAGGAGCGCCTGCGCATACAGTCCGGCGCGCCGACGCCCATCCAGATCGATGGGGAGATCTACGAGGACCTGCCCTTTGACGTCAGGCTCGTGCACGGTGTCCTGCGGTTTTACCGCCCCTGATTTCCGAGTGACGCAGCATTCCTCAATTTGGAGAGTGCAAAATCCCGACAGAAAAACCTTCGCGCACCGCCTCGGGGTGGTCCTGCCATCCCACGGTGGAATTGCGAAGGTTTTTTCAGCATCTTCCTTGCGTTCACCTACAGGAAAGCGCGTCCTCCCCTGCCCCGGAATCCTTTCCGCAGATGCCTGCGCAGCAGCCAGGCCAGGGCGACAAGCAGCAGCAGCGTCATCCACAGCCCGTAGACGAAGCCAGCATCCCCGCCGGTGAGCAGCGACTCCGAGACGGCGTACAGCCGAACCGCCGCGTGCGGACCACCGCCCTGTCCCAGAAGGAAGACGGTGGCAAAGCTCCAGCCCCAGCGGAGCGAAGTCGAGGCCCAGAGGCCGTATCTTTCGTATACCAGTACGCAGACGACGCCCAGCAGCGCGACGTTGATCGCGGAGACCGCGTTTCCCGCATAGCCGCCGTTCCAAAAGAAGAACACCGCCGCGGAAACCGCCGTCGCCGGGACGACTCCCCAGCCCTCGCGCAGACCGTCGTAGAGCACGCGGCGCGTGAACATCTCCTCGGACAGCACCGTGCAGAGGCTCAGGCCCCAGAGCAGTGCCATTCCCGGAAGCCGCTCCGGGATCCCCGGATCCGCCTCTATGCGGAGGCTGTCGCTGCACAGAAAGACCGCCGCGGAAATCAGTGCAGCCAGCATGCCAACCATCCAGCCGGCCAGCGCGCGTCACAGGGCCGGAGCGCCGGACGGCTTCACCGCCTCCCGGCCGCCCATCCACCAGCGCCGCAGGGCGACGGCCAGCGCCAGGAGCGCGGCGCTCACCAAGAGCGAGATCATGCTGCCGTGCCACGCATAGACGATCCGCGCCCAGCGCGGCGCAAGCGCCACGTTCCCCGCGCGAACATTCCACGCGCGAAAGAGCGCCGCGAACAGGCGATTCAACCCGGTCCTGAGAAGCAGCGACGTCAGCAGCTCCAGCACCAGCGCGACGGCCAGCCTGATCCCCGTGCGCAATCGCCCCGAGGCATCCCGCAAAAGGCCGCGCAAATCCGAAGGCCTTTTTTTGACGGCATCCGGCGCGCGGTCCCTCCGGCTCCTGCTCATCCTTCAATGACCGCCTGGATCAACGGACGGGCCTCCGGCTTTTCCGCGCCGATCCTGATCGAACGCTTCATCAGGTTATAGGCGGCGACGCGGTCGGACTTCTCGCCGGCGTGCAGCGTGCACAGGACATCGCCCCTTCTGACCCTGTCCCCGGGGCGCACCTTCATCACGATGCCGACGGACAGATCGAGCACATCCGTCTTGTGCTCGCGGCCCGCACCCAGCAGCTTCGCGGCGTTGCCGATGTCGCTGGTGCACATGCCCGTCACGTAGCCGGATTCGTCCGCGGTGACGTCGATCTTGTACTTCGCCTTCGGCAGCAGGCCCGTATCGCGGACGACCTCCGGGTTTCCGCCCTGGGCGGCGATCATCTCCCCCAGCTTTTTCAAGCCCTCGCCGCTGCGGATCTTCTCCTCCAGCAGTGCGATGCCCGCTTCGACGCTGTCCACCGCTCCGGCATTCCGCAGGATGTGCGCGCCCAGCGTCAGCGACACGGTCTTCAATTCGCCTTCGACCCGCCCGGCCAGCACGTCGATGGCCTCCTCCACCTCGAGGGCATTCCCGATGTAGTTGCCCAGGGGCTGATCCATGTCCGTGATCAGCGCGGAAAACCGCTTGCCGCTCAGGTTGCCGATGCGGACCATCATCTCCGCCAGCTGCCGGGACTTCTCCGGCGTGTCCATGATGGCGCCGGACCCGGTCTTGACGTCCAGCACCACGACGTCGCAGCCCGCGGCGAGCTTCTTTGACAGTATGGAGGACACCACGAGCGGCAGGCAGTCCACCGTCGCGGTGACGTCCCGGAGCGCATACAGGACCTTGTCCGCCGGCGCAAGCTCCGCGGTCTGGCCGATGATGGCGCAGCCGACCTCGCGCACCTGACGCTTGAATTGCTCGATGTCCTCGTCGACGGAGAGGCCGGAAATCGACTCCAGCTTGTCCAGCGTGCCGCCGGTAAAGCCCAATCCGCGGCCGGACATCTTCGCCATCTTCACGCCGCAGCAGGCCACGAGCGGCACCAGGATCAGCGACGTGGTGTCTCCCACGCCGCCGGTGGAGTGCTTATCCGCCTTGACGCCGGGCACGTCCGAAAGGTCCAGCGTGTCGCCGGATTTGGCCATGGCCAGCGTCAGCGCCAGCGTCTCGCGGTCCGTCATGCCGTTGATGCAGATGGCCATCAGGAGCGCGGAAATCTGGTAGTCCGCAAAGCTCCCGTCGACCACGCCGTCGACGAAGGCGCGAATCTCCTTTTCGTTCAGCTCCTTGCCGAACCGCTTTTTTCGAATGATGTCACAGGGATTCATCGCTGTTCACCAATGCCTGGCGCCAGGCCGCCAGCTTCCTTTCGTAGGATAATGTATATGCCGGGCTGGTCGAGGGCATCCGCAGACACGGCCGGTCTCCCGCCACAGCCTTGCCGCCGCGCAGGAACAGACGGCTTGCAGTCCCGCCGTTCAGGAGGACCTTCCCGATGCCCGGGCAGCGCTCAAACAGCGCCGAAAAGTCGTTCAGCCGCGGCGCGCGGATGCTGCTGTCCATCGAACCGTCGCGGACGCAGCTGTCCAGAACGTCCCAGAGCGCGAGGCGGTGACCCACCAGCAGCGCCCTCTTCTCCCCGATCGTCTCCGGCAGGGGCTCGCGGTATACGTCCGCCAGGATTCGCCAAAAGGCATTCCTCGGATGTCCGTAATAGAAGCCCTGCTGCAGCGAGGCGACGCTGGGCATGGAGCCCAGTATCAGCACCCGCGCGTCACTCTCCGCCACGGGCGGAAACGCAAAAATACGATCCTGCATGTCTACGGCAGTTCGGCGAACACCTTGCCGATGGGCTCGTGGATCACGAGATCGGCCCGGCTGTCCTGGGGCGTCGCCGAGAGGTTGACCAGCACCAAGCGGCTGCCGCGGTACAGGTCGATCAGCCCCGCCGCAGGGTAGACCGCCAGCGAGGTCCCACCGATGATCAGCAGGTCCGCGCGCTCGATGGCCGCACACGCCCCGGACACCACCTCGTCGTTCAGCGTCTCGCCGTACAGCACCACGTCCGGCTTGATCGTGCCGCCGCATTCGCACTTGGGCACCCCCGTGCCGTTCTTGATCTCAGCGACATCGTGGAACTTGCCGCACCGCATGCAATGGTTGCGAAGCACGCTTCCGTGCAGCTCGTACACCTTCTTTGAACCCGCCTTCTGGTGCAGGCCGTCGATGTTCTGCGTCACCACGCCGGTGAGCTGGCCCTTCTGCTCCCACTCCGCGAGCTTGCGGTGCGCCGCGTTGGGTTCGGCATCCAGAAACAGCATCTTGTTGCGGTAGAAGCGATAGAACTCCTCCGTCTTGCGCATGAAGAAGCTGTGGCTGAGGATCGTCTCCGGGGGATAGTCGTACTGTTGGTTGTAGAGGCCGTCCACGGACCGAAAGTCCGGAATTCCGCTCTCGGTGGAGACACCCGCTCCGCCGAAAAACACGATGCGCTTCGATTCCGTCACCCATTGGGCCAGCCGTTCATTCATATCGATCACTTCCTCACTTTATTGTAGCATTATTTTCCGGCCGTGTCCATCGCTGGCGGCGATGAAAACATGCCCTTTTCGTGACAACAGCCGACAGCTTGCAGGTTTCGGAACATCGGCCGGCCGCGTGTCCCTGCGGTCTGCAAACCGTCCTGCTCCATGGAAAAGCGCCGGGGAAACTCCCCGGCGCTGCATTACGGCCTGACGCGCAGGCTCTGCTGGTAGATTTGATAGGCGGCATCCAGTATTTTTTTGTCTCCGTCGTAGGTGAGCATCGCCCTCGCCTGATCCACGGGACAGTACTTGCCGTTCAGGAATCCCTGTTCGTAGGCGACGTGGAACGACCGGTCCTCCGCACGCATGGCAAACCACTGAATGCGGTTGCTGATCTCCCGTCCCCGGCTTTCGGAGAAGAAGTCATAGCGGGTGTTCCCGGCGATGCCGATGATCTCCGCATGGATGCCCGCTTCGTCCTCGACGCGCCACAGCGCCACGTCGTTCGACCGGTTCTGATTGCGAATGACGCCCTTGGGCATCACCCACTCTCCCCTGTCGCTCATCAGCAGGAAGACTTCGTCATTGCAAAACACAACGCCACCCGCACAGCTGCGAATCGCTCCAGGCATAGTATCACCTTCCCTTTCGACCGAGTCTATGATAGCACAAAAACGCACAAAATGCAAATCCCCCGGCCGCACTGCCAAATTGTTCCACTCCGGATCCTTTGCGGGCTTCAAATAATTGTAATATATCTGTGACAAAACAGGTTTGCCGCTACAATTTACTTTAATTCGCACTGGTTTCGTGGTATAATACAAAATGATTTATTATGGGGTGGCGTATATGAGCATGGACAAAACCCGGCGCATGCCGCTGATACTGGCATCCGGATCCCCGCGCCGGCGGGAGCTTCTCGCCCGAATGGGCTATACCTTTGCGGTCTGCTCGCCCGATGTGGACGAACACGTTCAGGGGCATGCCCGCGACATCGTGCGGATCCTGTCCGAGCGAAAGGCGCTCGCCGCGGCAAAGCACTACAGCCGGGGATGCATCATCGCCTCTGACACGCTCGTGTCGCTGGAGGGCGTCCCGCTCGGCAAGCCCGAGAACGTGGACGACGCCTTCCGCATGCTGCGCTCCCTCTCCGGTCGCGAGCACGAGGTCTTTTCCGGCGTGTGCGTGCTGGACGTCGAGAGCGGCAGGCGCGAGACCCGCGTCGCCCGCACCGGGGTGTACTTCCGCGAGCTCTCGGACGCGGAAATCGCCGCGTACATAGAGACCGGCGAGCCGATGGACAAGGCCGGCGCGTATGCGATTCAGGGCGGGGCCGGCGCATTCGTCACCCGGCTGGACGGCTCCTTTGAGAACGTGATGGGCTTTCCCGTCGAGGAAGTGCGGGAAATGCTCGCCAGCTTTGGAATGTAAGTGAAGCTTTGAACAATATGGAGGGACCATGGGCGTTTTTTCCACCGGCGGCGTAGGCATCGACCTCGGGTCCGCCAACGTGACCATCTGCCTCGAAAACGAAGGCATTGTACTGCGCGAGCCCAGCTATGTGCTCACGCTTCGTGACGATATTGACGAGGTCATCGCCGTGGGGCGGGACGCGCGCCAGATGCTCGGCCGTACCCCGCAGGACTGCACCCTCGTCTCCCCCGTCGCCGACGGCGCGGTGGGCAATATCGAGCTCTCCACCGCGCTGATCAAGCGCCTGTCGGACAAGGCGCTCGGCAAGCGCCGTGCGCTGGAGAAGAACCGCCTGGTGGTTTCGATGTCCCAGGGCGCGACGCGGGTGGAGCGCGCGGCGCTGGAGGAGGCCGTTCGCGCGGCCGGTGCAAAGCGCTCCGCGCTGATCCGCACCTCCGTCGCCGCCGCCCTCGGCGCCGGCATCCCCATCGACGAGCCCCGGGGCTTCCTGCTCGTGACGATCGGCGGCTCCACCACGGAGGTCGCCATCCTCTCGATGAACGGCGTCGTCGCTGCGCGCACCATGCGCACCGGTTCCTCGGCGCTGGACGCGGCGATCATACGCTACATCCGCCGCGAAAAGAAACTGGTCATCGGCCAGCGCACCGCCGAGGACCTGAAG
>JAFWBZ010000284.1 GCA_017537105.1 Clostridia bacterium
ACGCGCTGGAGACGGAAAAGAACCTGGGAGACCAGGGATTGCGCGTGGCGGTGGTGGCGGACGCCCACCTGGGGATCACGCTGGACGGCAAGGAATTTGCGCGGCTGATGGCGCGCGTGCAGGCGGAGTCGCCGGATCTCGTGGCGATCGTCGGGGACTTCGTGGACGACAATTCCGGGCAGAAGGATATGCTCGAGGCCTGCGCGGCCCTCGGGCGGCTGGAGACGACCTGCGGCGTGTACTTCGTGTTCGGCAACCACGACGAGGGCTATTTCGATCACCGGGACTTCACCGCGGCGCAGCTGCGGGAAGCGCTGGAACAAAGCGGCGTGGTGATCCTGGAGGATGAAGCCGCGCCGGCGGGGGACTTCGCCTGGGTCGTCGGGCGGAAGGACCGCTCGATGCCGGGGCGCAGGCAGGCCGCCGAGCTGACGGCGGGCCTGGATACCTCGAAGTACGTGATCCTGCTGGACCACCAGCCCAACGACTACGCGAACGAGGCGGTGTCCGGCGCGGACCTGGTGCTGTCCGGGCACACCCACGGCGGGCACCTCTTTCCCGCCGGGTGGATCGGGCTGGCCTTGGGCGCAAACGACCGCGTGTACGGCCGGGAATCCCGGGGGAACGCGACGTTCATCGTCACCTCGGGCGTCTCCGGGTGGGCGATTCCCTTTAAGACGGGGACGTTTTCCGAGTACGTGGTGATCGATATCGCCGAGGCCCGGGCCGGGTGATGCGGCTGCAATTTCTGTTTGACGCGCCGGGGCTTGTGCAGTATAATAGGGGACAGGAGCGGCAACGGGGTTCCGCATCGTGAAAGGAGTGCAGAGGGATGAGGAGCGCAAGAATACCACCGGCGCGATCGAGGCGATCAAGGCCGAGGCGGCGAAGGTGATGGAGAAGATGCAGGCGCTGCTGGACAAGACGGACGTGGACGAGAAGATCGTCGAGGCGGCCAAGGGCCTGAAGGAAAAGGCGCAGGAGCTGCTGGACAAGACGGACGTGGACGAGAAGGTCGTCGAGGCGGCCAAGAACCTGGCGGCCCAGGCCAAGGCGCTGCTGGACAAGACGGACATCGACGACAAGGCGGTTGCGGCCGTGAAGGACGCGCCGGGCAAGGTGCAGGAGCTGCTGGACAAGACCGATATCGATGAGAAGATCGTCGAAGGCGCCAAGGGCCTGCCGGGCAAGGTGCAGGAGCTGTTGGACAAGACCGACATCGACGAGAAGATCGTCGAGGGCGCCAAGGGCCTGAAGGACAAGGCGCAGGAGCTGCTGGACAAGACCGACGTGGATGAGAAGATCGTCGAAGGCGCGAAGAATCTCTTCGGCAAGATCGGCTCCATCTTCGGCGGGAAGGACAAGGAATAAGCTTCAGAAAATCAGCGGGCCCCCGGACATTGCGTGTCGGGGGCCTGTTTTTGGGGATGACGACCTTTCAGTCAGCGCTCCGCGCGGGAAAGTCAAGGAACCTGCTCTCCCTCGATGTCCAGGTACTTCCGGATTTCCGAGAGGAAGCGCTGGCCGAGGCCGGACAGCCGGGCGTTGTTCTTGACGATGTAGCCGATTTCCATGACGCTGTTGGGGTTGTTGCTGTCGGGCTCATAGGGCACGGCCACGAAGTCGGAGCCGTTCAGCTCCTCGCAGATGATGCCGGAGCACAGCGTGTAGCCGTTCAGGCCGGTCATCAGGTTCAGGTTCGTGGCGCGGTCGCAGGTCTTGATGCTGCGCGGGTACTCGTTGGTGGACAGGATCTCCTCGGCGAAGTAGAAGGAGCTGGCGTCGCCCTGCTCGAAGGACAGGCAGGAATAGGGTTCCAGGTCGCTCAGGCTGATGGAGCTGCGTCCGGCCAGCGGATGGCCGCGCCACAGGTAGACGTAGGCGTTGCAGTCGATCAGATGGTGGAAGGCCAGCCCGTTGGCGTGCAGCAGCTTCAGGATCGCCTTGCGGTTGAAGTCGCTCAGATACAGTATGCCGATCTCGCTGTGCAGCCGGGCCACGTCGCCGATGACGTCCAACGTGCGGGTCTCGCGGATGGCGAACTCGTACTTGGCCATGTCATAGGCCTTGGCCATCTCCACGAAGGCCTTGACTGCGAAGGAATAGTGCTGGCAGGAGACGCCGAACTTCTGCCGCCGCTCGCCGCCCTTGCCGTACTTCTCCATCATGGACAGGTACTGGCCGTAGACCTGGCGGGCGTAGGGCAAAAACTCCAGGCCGTCCGCCGTCAGCGTAACGCCGCGGCCCGTGCGGTTGAAGATCACAATGCCCAGCTCGCGCTCCAGCTCCTTGATGGCGCTGGTCAGCGAGGGCTGGGAGAGGTACAGCTTCTCCGAGGCCTTGTTGATGGAGCCGGTCTCGGAGATGGTGATGATGTAGTTCAGCTGCTGAAAGGTCATGGCGCATCCCACCGTTCGTGCGATAATCCAGGGCCGCGGGGCGCGGCACGCCCCCATTATAGCATGAAGAAGTGCTTCTGTCCACGCGCCTTTTGCGCGTCTGGCGACAGCCTTTGCAAATAGGCAAAGAAAAGCGGAAAATTGCGCAAATTGCCGCTTGAAAAAACCGTTAGAGTATGCTAATATGGAAGCAGAAATACGGAAAGGAAACTGTGGGACGTATGAAGATACACAAATCCGCGGAGGATTACCTCGAGATGATCCTGCGGCTCAACGAGGAGAAGGGTTACGTGCGCTCGGTGGACATCGCCACCGGGCTATCCGTCAGCAAGCCCTCGGTGAGCGTCGCCATGAAGCATCTGCGGGAGGATGGCTACATCACCATGGACCGGGACAACTACATCGCGCTGACCGATTCCGGCACGGCGATCGCCCGGCGCATCTACGACCGGCACAAGGCGCTGACCCGGATTTTGCTGCGACTCGGCGTCAGCCCGGAGACCGCGGCGGAGGACGCCTGCAAGGTGGAGCACGACATCTCCAACGAGACCTACGCGGCCATCGTGCGCGCGCTGGAGCAGGGCGTAGCGAAGGAGCAGTGACGGGGATGCAATGCGGCGGGAGCGCAGCGTGCTGTGCTCCCGCCGTGATTTTGAGCGGATGGCTTCGGAGGGGGATGGAGGAACGGCCTCTCAGTCACGCCTGCGGTGCCGCGGCTCAAATCTACGATTTGAGCCGTCGGCAGTTTGGCTGTA
>JAFWBZ010000285.1 GCA_017537105.1 Clostridia bacterium
CGAGCCGGAGATGGAGAAGAAGGGCACATTGGCCTCGCCGGCGACGGCTTTCGCCAGCAGCGTCTTGCCGGTGTCGGGCGGGCCCACCAGCAGCGCGCCCTTGGGCATCTTCGCGCCGATGGCCTCGTACTTCTTCGGATTCTCCAGAAAGTCCACGATCTCGCTCAGGATCTCCTTGGCCTCGTCCTCGCCGGCGACATCGTCAAACTTGATGCCGCTGGTGGACTTCACATAGACCTTCGCGTTGGACTTGCCCATGCCGAACATCATGCTGCCCGCGCCGCCGCCGGCCTTCTCCACCAGCTTCTTGCTGAAATACTGGCCGACGCCGATGAACAGCACCAGTGGCAGGATCCACGACACCAGGAACGACAGCAGCGGCGACATCTGCTCGACGATCTCGGAGGCAAACTTCGCACCCGAGGCATACAGCCGCTCCGTCAGCTGGGGATCGTCCATGCGTCCTGTGCGGTAGAGCTTGCCGTCCGCGCCGCGAAACAGGATCATGTTCTCCTCCACCTCGACCTCGGCGATCTGCCTGTTCTCCGTCATCGACATGAAGGTTCCGTAGTCCACCTCCGTCACGCTGGGACTGAACAGCAGCGGCGCCAGCAGCGCGTTGAACAGCACCAGCACCAGCAGCACAATGGCATAGTAGAACATCAGGGGTTTTCTGGGCCTCTTGATCTCGTTCATAAATCTCCCTCCTTGGGATACAATCGTCCTCAACGCCGATCAGTATACACCCCGATTGTTAACTGTATATCAATTTTGGTCAAAGATGGTCAAATAATCCTTTGCATAGATTCGCACGTATCTGCGCACGCTATGGCATATCCAAGCAATGAGGAGTGTGCAGCATGAATCCCTTTGAACTGAAGCCCGAGAAAATCGAAGGCCTGTTGATGGACTGGCAGGACATGTCCCCCATCCCCTACAACGCCCGGGAGATTGATCCCTACACGAAGACCCGCATCATCCTGATGAACGGCACAGAATTTGAGGCGGTGTGGTTCTCCCACCAGTTTACCCGGCACACGGCGGACAACGACCTTCGGCGCGCGCTGGCGCTGATGCGTCGCCAGGAACAGCAGCAGCAGAAGCTGATCGGCGCGCTGAAGCCCCTGGACGAGAACATTCTCGCCCACACCATCAGCTATGAGCAGCTCGCCATCGACCTGACCGCTGGACTGGCCAAGCGCGAGGACAATCCGTATGTGAAGCAGGCGCTGGACTTCGCGCTGCTGGAGGACTTCGATCACCTGTACCGGTATGCGGACCTGATGGACTTTGACGAAGGCATCCACGCGGAAGAGCTGGTGGGCCGATACACCGAGATCATGCCCGGGCGCCCCACCATCGCCCACCACCGGCATCCCTACGACAGCGTGAACTATCCCATCCTCAGCCAGTCCGCCTCCCCGGTGACGAAGCTATGCGCCAACATCATCACGGCCGCGGAGCAGCAGACCATGAACTACTATATGAATGTCGCGCCCTTCTATCCGAATGCCTATGGGCGCCGCCTGTACCGGGAGATCGCCATGGTGGAGGAGCAGCATGTGACCCACTACGGCAGCCTGATCGACCCGAACCAGACCTGGCTGGAGTGCCTGCTGAACCATCAGTACGCCGAGTGCTTCCTGTACTGGTCCGCAATGGAGACGGAGACCGACCGGCACATCCGCGAAATCTGGTCCCGCATGTTCCACATGGAGGTCAGTCACCTGCACAAGGCGGCGGAGCTGCTGCTGGCCTATGAGGGCCGTACCTGGCAGCAGGTCATCCCCGACGGAGCATTCCCCGCGCCGCTGAAGCTCACCAGCAACATCGACTACGTGCGCGGCATCCTCAAGGACACCGTCACCCTCACCGCCGACCGGGAATCCTGGACGCCGGTGGATCAGATGCCTGAGGACGCGGACTTCTTCCACTATCAGTCCATCGTCAACAACAACGTGGAAACCGTGCAGAGCCACGACATCATCGAGCGGGAAATCCAGCGCGAGGGCATCGACTACCGCTTCGAAACCCGTGAAAACCCCATCAAGGCGCTGCGAAACCGCAAGAGCGACAACACGGAGGTCGGTCGCGAGTGCCGGGTGCCCTCGGCGACCAAATGATGAAACAGAGCTGCCTCCCGCGGCGCATCATCGCCCGCAGGAGGCAGCCCTGTCTTTTTCATCGCTGGACCAGCGCATCGACGATCTGCTCGAAGGCCATGCTGTGGGAGGCCTTGACCAGCACCACGTCGCCGGGACGCAGGATCTCCGGCAGCGCTTCCGCCAGCCGGGCCTTGTCCTCAAAGTATATCGCCCGGCCCCCGGCCCTTTCGGCGCCCTCGGCGATGTGCCGCGCCAGTGCGCCGCAGCCGATCACCAGGTCCACGCCGTGCGCCGCGGCATACGCGCCGACCTCGCTGTGATACCGCTCCGTGCCGTCGCCGAGCTCCAGCTTGTCGCCCAGTATGCAGACGCACCGCCCCGCCGTGCCGGCCAGGGAATCGATCGCCGCGCGCATGGAGTTGGGGTTGGCGTTGTAGCAATCGCTGACGACCGTGATCTCCCCTGCCTCGATGATCCGCGCGCGATTCCCCACGGTCCGGTAATCCGCAATGCCGGCGGCGATCTCCTCCGGCGTCATGCCGAGCTCCAGGCCGACGGCAGTCGCCGCCAGCGCAGCGTACACCAGGTGGGTGCCGTAGCCGAAGATCTCCGCCGCAAAGGTGCCTCTGGCATGGTGCGCGGTAAGGGCAATCCGCCCGAGGCTTTTCACCTGTATTTCGTCCGCCCAGACGTCGTTCTCCGGCTTCAGGCCGTAGGTCACGCGCCGCGTGCCGGGATGGCAGTTCGCCAACAGTTCGTCGTCCCCGTTGAGCACCGCCAGGCCGCGCTCGTCCATGCTCTCGAAGATCTCGCTCTTTGCGCGGAGCACACCCGCGTGGTCTCCCAAAAACTCCAGGTGCGCGTCGCCGATCATGGTGAACACCGCGATATTTGGGCGCACGATGTGGGTGAGCCGTCGCATCTCGCCGAAGTCGCTGATGCCCATCTCCACCACGGAAACCTGATGGGCGTCCTCCAGGCGCAGCAGCGTCGAGGGCACGCCGAGCTCGTTGTTGAAGTTCTTTTCCGTCTTGTGGGTGTTGAAGCGCCGGGCGAGCACCGCCGCGATCATCTCCTTGGTGGTGGTCTTGCCCACCGAGCCAGTGATGCCGATCACGGGAATGTCAAAGCGGCTGCGATGCCACGCGGCGAGGGCCCCGATGGCGCGAAGCGAGGAATCCACGACGATGCAGGGCGTTTCGGCATCATCGATGGGCTCGCGTTCGGAGATACAGCCCGCGGCGCCGCCTTCGAGGCACCGTCGGATGAAGTCGTGTCCATCCACCCGCGCGCCCCGGAAGGCCACAAACAGCGCGCCGGGCGCGATGGTCCGGCTGTCGCTGGTGACGGTGGTCACCTCGCGGTCCAGCGCAGCTTCTCCGCCGAAGAACTGCCCTCCGCAGGCATTCAGCGCGTCCCGCACCAGGAAGGGCTTCATGCGTTCGTACCCCTTTCCATCGCGTCGTCCAGAATCGCCTGGCACAGCGTCTTGAAATCAATGCCCACGGCCGCAGCCTCCTGGGGCATGAGGCTGGTGGGCGTCATGCCGGGCAGCGTGTTGATCTCCAGGAAATACACGTCGCCATGCTCATCCACCATGTAATCGGATCGGGAATAGCCCTTCAGGCCCAGCAACCGGTGTACCTTCAGCGCCATGCGCCCCAGCTCCGCCTCGATGCCGGGCTCGATGGGCGACGGGCAGATTTCCACCGTCGCGCCAGCCTGGTACTTGTTTTTGTAGTCGTAGAAGCCCTGTTTCGGAATGATCTCGATGGACGGCAGGCTTCGGTCCTTCAGCACGCCCACGTCGATCTCGCGGCCCGTGACGTACTGCTCCACGATGGCTCGGCCCAGCGGGCGGTTGGCCTCCAGCGCCGCGGAAAGCTCATCCTGCGTGTGCGCGATGGCCACGCCAATGGAGGAACCGCTGTCCACGGGCTTGACCACGCAGGGCAGTCCGATCTCCGCCGCCTGCATCAGGGTGTCGCCGCAGTCGTAGTAAATGGTGCGCCACTTCGGCGTGCGCACGCCCGCGGCCCGCGCCAGCTGTTTGGCCAGATCCTTGTCCATGGCCAGGGCGCTGCCCAGATAGTCCGAACCCGTGTACGGAATGCCCATCAGCTCCAGCGCCGCCTGAATGCGCCCATCCTCGCCGCAGCTGCCGTGCAGCCCGAGGAACACGACGTCTGCCAGCACGCAGAGCTCGAACACGCCCTTGCCCACCTTGCTGGGGCTGCGCCACTTGCGGGACGCCTTGACGGCCTCCAGATCCGGCGCCTCCTCGTCCACATGGGCGTCCGCAATTTCCGGCAGATGGTCAAACAACTCCTCCACCGGCGTATCGATATCCTCGAGGCCGTAGAACATGTCCACCAGGATCGCCCGGTGTCCCATCTCCCGCAGCGCGCGGCAGATCAACGTGCCGCTGGTAATGGAGACGTTTCGCTCCATGCTCAAGCCGCCGCAAAGGACCACTATCTTCATCGGTGTTCCCACCTTTCCCATGCATATACAAAGTGTATTATAGCACGGCAATGCTAATTCTTCGGTCTATTTTATGCAAAGCTCCACATTTAACAGTCTGCATGCCCGATTTCTCCGTCCATTTGCGTGCGCGCCCATCTTTTTACGCAGGCGAAGCAGTTTCGCCGCATTTCTGTACTATGATAAATGAAATGGAGGTGTTTTTATGAAGAGAGTATTGACCGCATTGCTCGCGCTGGCGCTGACTGCGCTGCCCGCCCTCGCGGAAAGCGAAAGCTTCGCCGTGCGCGGCGGCATCACATGGGGCATGACCGTCCAGGAGGTCCTCGATGCGGAGGACGGCTCCAGGGCGGAGGCCGAACGCGAAGCCGGCTTTGATGTCCTGGAGCTGGACGATGTGGAGCTCTACGGCTTCGTCGGCGACCTCGAGTACTTCTTTTCGGCCGATGCGCTGGCGGCCTGCGTGTGCGAATATGAAGCCAAGTCCTCCGGCGCGGACTTCCCCTCGCTGGAGCAGGCGCTGACCGACGACTACGGCGCTCCCCTGGAGAGCGACGTGGAGCGGTGGAACCTGCTGGAGGACATCCTGGACGGAGAGATGGAGAGCCGTCGCGCGGACCGCTTCAGCAGCTGGCAGCTGGAGGACGGCACGCTGGTCGCATTGGTCGAAGACCAGGAAGATAGCGAACTCCGGCTCGGCTTTTACGATGAAATGCGCCTCGTGGAGGGGCTCCTCTGATCCGCGTGCAGCGCTGCCGGCGCCATCGTGCGCTTGACGGACGGTGTACAATGGAGCAGACAGGGAACAGTGAGAGGAGGATGCCTTTTGGCTTTCGGCAACACAAATCAGATTCTCGCAGAGCGGCAGTATCTCCGGGACGGGGATGTCGAAATATCCGAGCGCGCCTTCAACCTGGTCATCGGCGGCATGCTGATGTGGGGCTTTTTGCTCAACTACCTGATGGTGGCGCTCTTTGAAGCGCCCATCGTGCGCATGGCCGGTTCCATGAACCCGCTGATCTTTCTGCTCGGCTACTTCGCGCTGGCCCTTGCCGGCAACGCGTTGATCACCAGAAAGGGACCGCTGCTGAGCTTCGTCGGCTACAACCTGATCACAGTGCCCGTGGGCGTGGTGGTGTGCCTGTGCCTCAACGGAATCCCGGCCAGCACCGTGAAGTCCGCCATGCTGATGACGGCGATCGTCACCCTCAGCTTCATGATCGCTTCGATGATCTTCCCGGGCTTTTTCCTCCGCCTGGGCCGCGTGCTGGGCATCTCCCTGCTGATCACGTTGGTGGGCGAGCTGGTGTCCGTGCTGATTTTCCGATCCAACGCCATGATCTACGAGTGGATCTTTGTCGGGATCTTCTCCCTGTACATCGGCTACGACTGGGCCCGGGCCAACACCTGCGCGCGCACGCTGGACAACGCCATCGACTTGTCCGCTTCCCTTTATCTGGACATCATCAACCTGTTCTTGCGCATTCTCGAAATCATGAATCGCCGCAAGGACTGAGAAGCAGGCACTCTGCCCCATGCCGCCCGCCTTCGAGACGGGCGGCATTTCCGCGCCTTTCGGGATTTGCAGAATTTGGACAAATATGCTATACTCTATGAAAGTGGGGAAAATGACCGAGGGGAGTACTGCACATGGTCGAGATCAGAGAGGTGCGAACCAAAGCCGAGCTCAGGAAATTCGTGGATTTTCCGAACAGGATGTACAAGGATGTGCCGCAGTTCATTCCGGCGATGTACAGCGACGATCTGCAGGACTGGGACCGGAAAAAGAACCCGGCCTTTGAATACTGCGAGGGCAAGTGCTGGCTCGCCTACAGGGATGGGCAGCCGGTGGGCCGCATCGCGGCCATCCTGAGCCGGAAGGCCAACGAAAAGTGGAATCTCAACCGCATGCGCTTTTGGCAGGTGGATTTCATCGACGACGCGGAGGTCTCCTCTGCGCTGTTCAGGACGGTGGAGGACTACGCCCGCGAGAAGGGCTGCAACGAGGTGCACGGTCCGCTGGGGTTCACCGATCTGGACAGCGAGGGCATGCTCATCGACGGTTTTGAAGAAAAGGGCATGTTCATCACCTTCTACAACTACCCCTACTACCGGGAACACCTGGAGCGGCTGGGCTATGGCAAGGACGTGGACTGGGTGGAATACCTGATCGACGTGCCCTACGACGAGCGCACGGTGTCCCGGATGGAGAAGCTGTCCGAGCGCGTGCTGAAGTACTCCAACCTGCACGTGGTGGAGGTCAAATCCCGCCGCGAGTACGGCCCGTTGCTCGAAAAGGTCTTCGCCCTGGTGGATGAGGCCTATTCCAAGCTATACGGCACCGTGCCGATCTCCGAAGCGCAGATCCGCCGCTACGCCAAGAAGTTCATCCCCATCATCAATCCGGACCTGGCCTGCTTCATCGAGGACGAGCAGGGCAAGCTGGTGGCCTTTGGCGTCTCGGCGCCTTCCATGGCCGACGCGCTTCGGAAGTCCCGGGGCCGCCTGTTCCCACTGGGATGGATCGGCGTGCTGAAGGCGCTTCGGAAGAACGACACGCTGGATCTATTCCTGATCGCCGTCAGTGAGGAATACCGCAACAAGGCTGTCAACGCCGTGCTGATGAACCACGTGCTGAAGGGCTGCCACAAGATGGGCATACGGGTGGCCGAGACCGGCCCGCAGCTGGAGACCAACGAGAAGGTCCAGCACCAGTGGAACTTTTTCAAGACCCGGCAGCACAAGCGCCGCAGGTGCTTCGTCAAAAAGCTGGACGCGTGACCACAGCGCGCCATCGGGTTCTGGGGGAATGGACTGCCGCCCGGCGCTCCATTCCCTTTGTTTGCGTTTGTCCGCCGCTTTTAATATGAACGCACTTTATCGATCCCGTTCAATATGTTATACTTTTCCCGATCCATCCCTTCGGAGGCCCTGCCATGCTGTTATCTGCGGAACACCTGTACAAGAACTACGGCTCGCGTCAGCTGCTGGATGACGTGACGTTCTATTTGAACGCGGGCGACAAGGTGGGGCTGATCGGCATCAACGGCACGGGCAAATCCACGCTGCTGAAGGTGCTGGCGGGGCGCGAGACTCCGGATTCGGGCCGGGTCAGCCTGGATCCAAACGTGCAGCTGGCCTATCTCCCCCAGACCCCCGCGATGGACGACGGGAACACCGTGATGGAGCAGGTGTTCGCCGACTTCCCCGCCGGGTTCCGGGCGCTGAACGAATACGAGGCCCGCACGATCCTGACGAAGCTGGGCATCGTCGATTTCGACCAGAAGATCGGCGCGCTCTCCGGCGGTCAGAGGAAACGCGTGGCACTGGCCAGCGTGTTCGTGCATCCCGCGGACATCCTGGTGCTGGATGAGCCCACCAACCACCTGGACAGCGACATGGTGGAATGGCTGGAACAGCGGCTGATCCGGTTCACCGGCGCGGTGATCATGGTCACCCACGACCGGTACTTTCTGGATCGGGTCACCCACAGAATCGCCGAGTTGAGCCATGGCAGGATGTTCCTCTACGAGGCCAACTACTCCGAGTACCTCGGCCTGAAGGCCGAGCGGCTGGAGATGGCGCAGGCCAGCGAGCGCAAGCGACAGGCGCTTCTCCGGCGGGAGCGGGAGTGGATCATGCGGGGCTGCCAGGCGCGCTCCACCAAGTCCACCGAGCGTATCGCCCGATACGAGGCGCTGAAGGCCCAGGAGGCCCCGGAGACGGACGGCAGCGTCTGCGTGGCCACGGCGTCGTCGCGGCTGGGCCGCAAGACCGTGGAGCTCGAGCATGTGAGCAAGGGCTTTGACGGACAGACGGTCATCCGGGACTTCTCCTACACGCTCTTGCGGGACGACCGCATCGGCATCGTCGGCCCCAACGGCGCCGGGAAGACCACGCTGCTCAAACTGTTCTCCGGGGCGCTGGCGCCGGATTCGGGCCGCGTGGATTTCGGCGGCACGGTGCGGCTGGGCTGCTTCACCCAGGAGGGCCGGGAGCTCGATCCGAAGCAGCGGCCCTGGGACTGCATCCACGAAATCGCATCCGGCATCAAGACGCGCGAGGGCACGCTGTCCGCCTCGCAGATGCTGGAGCGCTTCCTGTTTACGCCGGAATTGCAGTATACGCCCATCGCCCGCCTCTCCGGCGGCGAGCGGCGGAGGCTTCAGCTGCTGGGCGTGCTGATGGAGGCGCCCAACATCCTGCTGCTGGACGAGCCCACCAACGACCTGGACGTGGAGACGCTGACCATCCTGGAGGACTATCTCGACTCGTTCCCCGGCGCGGTCATCGCCGTCTCTCATGACCGCTACTTCCTGGACAAGGTGGCGAACAGCATCTTCGAAGTCGTTCCCGGCGGAACGGTCCGCCGGTATGTCGGGAACTTCTCCGACTTCCTCCGCCAGCGCAGGGCCGCAGAGAAGTCCGCCGCCCCGTCCAAAAAGTCTCCCGAAGACAGGCGCGACACGCGCAGCGCAGCGCGCCCGCAGAAGCTGCGCTTCTCCTTCCGGGAGCAGCGGGAATTCGACACCATCGACGACGACATCGCCGAACTGGAATCGAAGATCTCCGCCTGCGATGCGGAGATCGCCCGGAACGCCAGCGATTACGTCGCGCTGCAATCGCTGACGGAGGAGAAAGCACGCCTGGAGGAGGCGCTGTCGCAGAAGATGGATCGCTGGGTTTACCTGAACGACCTGGCGGAACGCATCGCCGCCCAGGTGCAGACCTGATTGAACCATACAAGGAGAATATACCATGGGTACATCCAATTTCGCAGTTTTCGTAGATTTGGAAAACGTCGGCGCGAAGGAATCGCTGCTGCTTTCCATCATTGAAAAGGTCAAGATACGCGGAGACATCCTGCTGGGCAAGGTCTACGGCTACACCGACCGATATACCGACCTGAAGCAGTGCCTGCTCTCCAACACCTTCGCCGTGGTGCCGTCCCTGCGCTGGGGAAAGGTCCAGAAGAACAACCTGGACATCCAGCTGGTGATCGACGCCATGGAGGTGGCCTACACCAACCCCCTGATCGACAGCTTTTGCATCGTCTCCGGCGACAGCGACTATACGCCGCTGGTGGGCCGGCTGAAGAGCATGGGCAAGCACGTGCTGGGCATCAGCCGCTCCGAAGCTGCCTCCGGCATCTTCGTCAACGCCTGCAACGAGTTCGTGTTCCTGGAATCCGTAGCCAAGCGCCCGCCGAAGAAGGTCAAGAAGGAGGAGCGCAGCGCCTCCGAGGGCAGCGACATCAACGAGCTGGTCGCCCAGGTGGAGACCATCGTCTCCGACCAGGACGAGGAGCAGATGTATGCCAGCGAGCTCAAGGACACGCTGAACCGCCTGCGCCCCGACTTCTCCGAGCGCAGCTACGGCTGCGCCACCTTTGGAAAGCTCGTGCAGCAGATCACCAAGAACTCCGACAAGCTGACCAGCTGGATGGAGGCCTCGAGCCTGATGATCGGCCTGTCCGGCGAAAGCGAGGACGCGGGCAAGCTGGACAAGAGCAACTGGCTGCCCGCCTTCCGCCAGGCGCTGGAGCACTTCAAGGATGAGGGCTTCGACCGCGTGAATCCCTCCATCCTCAAGGCCACCATCCAGACCGATTATCCCGGCTTCGAGGAGAAGCAGATCGGCTTCAAGCGCTTCTCCGATGTCATGAAGGCGCTGGAAAAGCAGGGCCTGTTGACCATCGAGATGGACGACCAGCGCACGATGCTGTTGCGCATCAACTGAGGAGATTCGCCATGAAGAAGGTATGGAAGGGGCTGGCGATACTGCTCGCCGCCGCAGTCGTGGTCGTAGGCGGATACCTGGCCTATGTGTTCATCACATACTACCGGCTGCCGGACATGATCTACGGCGTGAACGACGAGTACTACAAGGACGCGCTTCCGCCCGAGCTGGACGGCAGGCGTTCCCTGGACATCGTTACCTGGAACCTGGGCTTCGGCGCCTACAGCGCGGACTATTCATTCTTTATGGACGGCGGCACGGAGTCCCGCGCCTACTCGAAGGAGGCCGTGCTGAAAAACATCGGCCACGCGCTCGACGTGCTTGAAGCGGAAAGCCCCGATTTCATGCTGCTGCAGGAAATCGACACCAACTCCACGCGAAGCTACCACGTCAACGAGGCGGAGCTGATCCGGGAGCGATTCGACAGGCAGGTCTATTTCGCGCAGAATTACGATTCGCCCTACCTGTTCTACCCCATTCTCCGTCCCCATGGCGCTTCATTGTCCGGGCTCATGACGCTGTCAGACGAATACATCAGCAAGCGACTGCGCCGCAGTCTGCCCATCGAGAGCGGCTTCATGAAGTTTCTCGATCTCGACCGCTGCTACTCCAAGAGCTACATCGAGGTTGAGGGGACCGACCGACAGCTGATTCTGTACAATCTCCACCTTTCCGCCTACACCTCGGACGGCACCATCGCCACGGAGCAGCTGAAGCTGCTGTGCGCAGACATGCTGGAGGAATACCGGTCCGGGAACTACTGCGTGGCCGGCGGCGATTTCAACAAGGACGTACTGGGCAATTCCGGCGAGGTATTCGGCGTGAACCTGGACGGGCTCACCTGGGCGCAGCCCATCGAGGCGGACCTCGTGCCCGAGGGACTGCAGCTGGTGCGCTCGCTGGACGCGGACAATCCCGTCCCCTCCTGCCGAAACGCGGACGGCCCGTATGTCCCCGGCGAAAGCCTCGTGCTCACTGTGGACGGCTTCATCGTGTCGGACAACGTGACCGTCGAGGACTGTCGCGTGATCGACGAAGGCTTCGCCTGCTCAGACCACAATCCTGTGAAAATGACCTTCACACTCAATGAATGACAACGGAGGAACGACGCAATGAACTGGGATCTCTCCAAGCTCTATGCGGGCTTTGACGCCCCGGAATTCCTGTCGGATGTGGACGCCTTCAGGGCGCTGGCGGACGCGCTGTTCGCTGAGGCCAAGTCGCTCGAGGTGCGCGCCGACACTCTGGAAACCCTGCTTCGCCGCATGGAAACGCTGGCGGCGCTCGGACTCAAAACCTTCAGCTTTGTGGAGCTGACGATGGCTGCGGACGCCAACAACGCCCCGGCCATGGCGGCCTACGGCAGGCTGATGCCGGTGATGAACCGCGTGGAGGAGGTCAACAGCGCGCTTGCCGCCAAGCTGGGGGAAGTGAAGGACCTCGACGACATCATTGCCGCCTCTCCCCTGCTGTCCGCCCACGCCTATCTGCTCCGGACGCTGCAGCGCTCCGCGGCCCACGTGATCGATCCGGCGCTGGAACCCGTGGTGTTGAAGATGCAGCTCACCGGCGGCAGCGCCTGGTCCCAACTGCGGGACCAACTGGACGGCAATCATACGGTGGAATACATCATCGACGGCAAGACGCAGACGCTGCCCCTGTCCGCGGTGCGCGGGCTGGCCTACAGCCCGGACGCCGCCGTGCGCAAGGCCGCCTACGAGGCGGAAATCGCCGCCTACCCCAAGCTGGAAATCCCGATGGCGGCCTGCCTGAACGGCATCAAGGGCGAGGCCAACACCCTGGCGGAGCTCAAGCACTTCGATTCCGTGCTGGATATGTCGCTGGACACCGCGCGCATGGATCGCGCGACGCTGGACGCGCTGCTGCAGGCCATGCGGGAGAGCCTGCCCATGTTCAGTCGCTACTTCCGGCTGAAGGCACGGCTGCTGGGCTACGAGGGCGGCCTGAAGTTCTACGACCTCTTCGCGCCCGTGGGCGCGATGTCCGGCAGCTATACCCCTGAAGACGCCCGCGCCCTGCTGGTGCGGGAGCTCGGGGCATTCAGCCCCCGCATGGGCAACATGATCGGCCGCGCCTTCGACGAGCGCTGGATCGACATGTACCCCCGGGAGGGCAAGACCGGCGGCGCGTTCTGCGCGGGCATGCATCCGCTGGGCATCAGCTACGTGCTGACCAACTTCGAGGGCAGCTATTCCTCCGTCAGCACGCTGGCCCACGAGTTGGGTCACGCCTACCAGAATGAATGCATGACGGACGTGCCCATCCTCATGGCGGATTACCCGATGCCCCTGGCGGAGACCGCCAGCATCTTCAATGAGACGCTGCTGGCCCAGCGCATCCTGGAGACCGCGGACAGGGGCGCCCGCATCGCGCTGCTGGAGCAGCAGCTGGGCGACGCCGCGCAGGTGATCGTGGACATCCTGAGCCGATACCTGTTCGAGACCGAGGTGATCCAGCGCCGCAAGGACGCCGTGCTCTCCGCGAAGGAGCTCTGCGAAATCATGCTGGACGCCCAGCGGCAGACCTACGGCGACGGGCTGGACCCCGACTGCATGCATCCGTACATGTGGGCCTGCAAGAGCCACTACTACTCCACCGGCGTGCACTTCTACAACTTCCCCTACGCCTTTGGGCAGTTGTTCGCGGTGGGCGTGTACCGGCTGTACGAGCAGCGCGGCGCGGGCTTCCTGCCGGACTACGAAAAGCTGCTTCGGGATGCGGGCAGCGGCGACGTGCGCGACGTGGCCGCCAGCGTGGGCATTGACGTGACCGACGTAAACTTCTGGCGCGAAAGCCTGCGCTTCTTCGAAGAGAAGCTCGAGGCGCTGGAATCGCTGGCGGAGTAGCTTTTCTCCCCGTTTGAAACCCGAAAAAGAGGTCCTGATTCATGAGCATTTCCGTCACGTTTTCGACGGTCGTCGTCATGCTGCTGTACTGCATCCCCGGCTTCCTGCTGGTGAAGAGCCGGCTGCTCACGTCCAGGCACATCGCGCCCTTCGCGGTCTATCTGCTGTACGTGAACACGCCGTTTCTGATCATTCACTCCATGCAGCAGATCGAGTACTCGCCCTACATGGTGAAGTACATGGCGATCGCGCTGGCGGTATCGCTGGCGATGATGGGCGGCGGGATGGCCCTCGTCTACCTGGCGCTGCGCAGGCGTCAGACAGAGATCCCCTACCGCATCTGCGTCTGCGCCGCGACGATGGGAAACGTGGGATTCATGGGCATACCGCTGCTGCAGGCGCTGCTGCCGGACTATCCCCAGATGCAGTCCTTCGCCTCGATGTTCTTCCTGACGCTGAACGTGCTCATGTGGTCGATGTCCTCCTGGATCATGACCCGGGACAGGCAATACATCAGCCTGCGAAAGGCGCTGGTCAATCCCGCCGTGCTCTCGGTGGCGCTGGGACTCGCGCTGTTCTTCGCCCGGCTCCGCCTGCCGGATCGGCTGATGGACATGACCGCGCTGCTGAGCCGGATGTCCACGCCGATCAGCATGCTGATCCTCGGCATGCGGCTGGCCTCGGCGCCCATCAAGCCGATGCTGACGAACCGGCTCCAGTATATCGCCGTCGCGCTGAAGCTGGTGGCCTTTCCGCTGGTCACGCTGGCGCTGTGCCGGCTGCTGCCTGTGGAGAGGGATTTCATCCGCGGCGTCTACATCCTGAGCTGTGTGCCCGTGGGCAACACGGTGCTGAGCTTTTCCGAGCTGCTGGGCCAGGGGCAGGACGTGGCCGCCAACGTAGTGCTGCTCTCCACGATACTCTCGATGCTCACCATCCCGGTGATGCTGCTGCTGATTTAGACGGCTGTCTTTTGATTGACGGGCCCTTTTCTCCGTGTTATAATACTGTTCAGAACGATTTTCTTTCCGACGGAGGCCGTACCAATGGAACAACAGATTCAGAAAAAGCGCATCTTTTCGGGCATCCAGCCCACGGGCAACCTGACGCTGGGCAACTATATCGGCGCGCTGCGCAACTTCAACATCCTCCAGGACGAGTACGACTGCCTGTACTCCATCGTGGACCTGCACGCGCTGACCGTGCGCCAGAACCCGACGGAGCTGCGCAAGGCCTGTCTGCGCACCATGGCCATCTTCCTGGCCAGCGGCCTGGACCCGGAGAAGAACATCATCTACTTCCAGTCCCAGGTATCCGCTCATGCGGAACTCGGCTGGATTTTGGACAACTTCACCTATATGGGTGAGATGAGCCGGATGACCCAGTTCAAGGACAAATCCGCCAAGCACGCGGACAACATCAACTGCGGCCTGTTCACCTATCCGGTGCTGATGGCGGCGGACATCCTGCTGTACCAGACGGACCTGGTGCCCATCGGCGCGGATCAGAAGCAGCATTTGGAGATCTGCCGCGACATCGCGGAGCGCTTCAACGCCCTCTATGGCGACGTGTTCACCATCCCGGAGGGCTACTTCCCCAAGGTGGGCGCCCGGGTGATGAGCCTGCAGGAGCCCACGCGCAAGATGTCCAAGTCCGACCCAGAGGATACCTACATCGCCATCCTCGACAAGCCGGAGATCATTCGCAAGAAGATCCGCCGCGCCGTGACGGACTCCGAGAACCGCGTGGTGTTCGATCCGGAAAGCAAGCCCGGCGTCGCCAATCTGATGAGCATCATGTCCGCCCTCGACGGCAAGACCATGGAGGAAATCTCCAACGAGTATTCCGGCCAGGGCTACGGCAGATTCAAGGACGCCGTCGCCGACTGCGTGATCGCCGCGCTGGAGCCCATTCAGCGCGAGTACGACCGCATCTCCGCCGACAAGGCCTATCTCCAGCAGGTGATGGATTCCGGCCGCGAGCGCGCCGCCGCCATCTCCCATCGCACCATGCTGAAGGTGCGCAAAAAGCTGGGCATCGCACCCTGGAAGCTGTAAGACGAAAGAACGATGGTTTTTCGGGAGGGGGATTTCTTTTCCAAAAGAAATCCCCCTCCCGCGCCCTCCGCAAAAACCGGTTGCCGGCCCGCATGCGGTCCGGAAGGGAGATTCTATGGAGTTTCATCATCTGCCCGTGCTGCTGGATGAATGCCTTGCGGGTCTGAACATCCAGCCGGACGGCGCCTATCTCGACTGCACGCTGGGCGGCGCGGGCCACTCCGGCGAGATCCTGCGGCGGCTCGGCCCGAAGGGACGGCTGATCGGCATCGACCGGGATTCCGACGCCATCGAGGCCGCCTCTGCGAAGCTCGC
>JAFWBZ010000286.1 GCA_017537105.1 Clostridia bacterium
CATGCAATGTGGGCGCGAACAGAGTCGCCCGAGATTGCAAGGAGGTATGAAATATGTCGTTTTACTCCTACAAGAACGCCAATTCCGACGCCTGTCCCGGCGTGGTCAGCGGCAACGTGCTGACGGGGTTGAACCAGCGGGTGTGCGTGCAGGTGAAGAACGTGTACGACAGCTGCATGTCCCAGCAGCAGCTGGACGACGAGGAGATCACCATCGAGAACATTGTGCCCGTGCTGCCCGGCTCGGACTGCCAAAACCCCATGACCCGCCAGTGCAATTGTACCTGCGAGGACAACCGCTGCAACTGCGCCTGCCCCAGCGGCCCCATCACCCACCAGGAGGCCGTGGAGAACGCCGAGAACAGCCCCAATCCCCTGCCCCGCCCCTACGGCGCCTGGACCTTTGAGAGCTGCCGCTCCTCCACCACGGCGGGCCGAATTTCCAACCTGACCGTAGAGCGCATGACGGACCGGCCCCAGTTCGCCCGAGTGCGCTGCACCGTGGACGTGCCGCTGGACGTGCTGTTCCTGGACCAGCGCTGCCAGGAGTGGATGGGCCAGACGACCATCACCGTCAACAAGGACATCCTGCTGTGCATCCCGGACGATTCCATCATCCCCTTCACCCTCGAAAGCCTTGTGAGCGCGATTTGCGTGTCCGGCTCTTACATCGGCAACTGCACCTTCGAGATCACCGTGTGCGTCACCGTCGTGCTGAAGGTGCTGGCCGAGGTGGACATCCTGGTGCCCACCTACGGCTTCTGCCAGGTGCCCCCGTGCGAGGAGTTCGCCGAGAACGTGTGTGACGAGTTCTTCTCCCTGCCGCTGTTCCCCCAGTCCTCCTGCGCGTTCGAGGCCGTCTCCGACGCCACCGCGAACGGCGTCAACGGCACGGTCTACAACTGTCCGCCCGCCGCCGGCGCGGCCCACGGCCACAGCTACGCCCAGTGCTCCAACTGCGGCACCACCTGCGCCGCCGGCAGCTCGCTCTGCCCCCGCTGCGGCCGGACCATGACCAGCATCACCTGACCCCTTCCCGTCCGGGGCAATGGGCGTTGATATAGACGACTACACGAGAACGGGAGCCGCCTCGCATGAGACGGCTCCCGTGATTCGTTGCTTGTCGCTGCCTACAGCGCCTCGATCGCGCCCTTCAGCCGCCCGAGCGCCTGCTCGAGGGTCGCGCGCGGGCAGGCGAGCACGATCCGCTGGTACTGCGAACCGGCGTCGCCGAAGATGTGCCCTGCGTCGAGCCATAATCTCGCCCGGTTGGCGATCAGGTCGTCCAGCGCGGCGTCGGAGAGGCCAAGCGCGGAGAAGTCCACCCACGCAAGGTAGGTGCCCTCCGGCTCGATCAGCTTGAGCTGCGGCAGGTTCTTATGCAGATAGTCCCGCATGAAGTCCAGATTGCCCTTCAAATAGGAAAGCAGCGCGTCCAGCCACGCCTCGCCGGTCCGATACGCCGCCTTGCAGGCCGCGAGTCCCACGCTGTTCGGCATGACGCCGCCGATGGCCTCGATCTCCGCTTCGACCTTTTTGCGCATCTCCGCGCCGGGGATCCAGATGTTGGAGGTCTGCAATCCCGCGAGGTTGAAGGTCTTGCTCGGCGCGGTGCACACGATCGCGCGCTCGGCCATCGCCGGCACGGCCTTGATGAACGGCGTGTGTTTGTGTCCCGGCCACGTGAAGTCGCAGTGGATCTCGTCGGAGACCACCGCCACGTCGTGTCGCAGGCAGATCTCGCCCAGGCGCACAAGCTCCGGCGCCGTCCACACGCGGCCCACTGGGTTGTGCGGGCTGCACAGTATGAAGAGCTTGACGCGATGCTCGATGATCGCCGCCTCGAAGCCCTCGAAGTCGATCTCGTAATGCCCGTTCTTCAGCACCAGCGGGTTCTCCACCACGCGCCGCCCGTTCGCGCGCACGACGTGGTAGAAGGGGTGGTACACCGGCGGCTGGATGAGCACTGCTTCGCCGGGCCCGGTCAGCGCGCGCACGGCCATCGCCAGCGCGAACACCACGCCGGGAGCCCGCACCAGCCATTCCGCCTCGGGGCGCCACTGGAACCGGCGCTGGAACCAGTCCGCCACGGCCTCGTAGTAGTCCGGCTTCGCGTCGGAATAGCCGAAGATGCCCAGGTCC
>JAFWBZ010000287.1 GCA_017537105.1 Clostridia bacterium
CCTTCAAGATCAAGAAGGAGGAGGCCGCCTCCGCCGGCGTGCGCCGCATCAAGGCCACGATCGGGGAGTAAGCGAGTCCACCACATCGTCACAGCGGCCTGCGCCGTCGCGTGCATTGCGCCGGCCCTCGGTCTCTTTTCGGGAGACCGGGGCCGGCGCTTCCTTTTGGGCCTGGATTGCAGATGCCGGGACGAACAGAAGGATTCACGATTCTGAACGCGGCATGCTCCGTCGGATCCACGAAGCTCGCCTTTCGGCATGGCCGGCGCTGATCGATGGAAACTGTGAAAAGGATTGCCTCCCGGCGCTGCACTGTGCTATAATACCTTCAGAAAGAATCACAACGAATCGGGAGGTCATTCACATGCCTGACTTTGGAAAGCTGAGCCTCGGCGAGCTGGTGCGCCCGGAGGGTTACCGGTGCGCCTGCGGCAAGACCCACGTCTGCGCGCTGAAGTATCTGAACATCGGCCGGGGCATCGTCTCCGAGGTGCCGAAGATGATCGCCGCCCTGGGCAAGAAGCGGCCCTTCGTGGTCTGCGATGAAAACACCTGGGCCGTGGCCGGGCAGCGGGTGACAGAGGTCCTGACCGCCGCGGGCATCGAACACGGCCTGTACGTCATCCCGAAGGAAAAGCCGGAGAACGACCGCGTCGCCCCTGCCGAGTGGGAGGTGGGCAGCCTCATCATGCACTTCGATCCCCGCTGCGATATGTTCCTGGCGGTGGGCTCCGGCGTCATCAACGACATCTGCAAGGTGGCCGCCCACGCCACGGGCCGCGTCAGCGCCGTGGTGGGCACCGCGCCGTCCATGGACGGCTACGCCTCCAATTCCTCCTCCATGGAGATGAACCACGTGAAGGTGTCGCTTTACAACCACGGCCCGGAGGGAATCCTGCTGGACTCCGAGATCCTGGCGCAGGCCCCGATGCGCATGCTGTGGGCGGGCCTGGGTGACATGGTGGCCAAGTACATCGCCGTGTGCGAGTGGCGCATTTCCCACCTGGTCACCGGCGAATACTACTGCGAGGACGTGGCGGAGCTGATGCGCGCCGCACTGCGGAAGATCATGGCGGTGTCGCAGAGGATTCCCGAGCGCGACCCGGACGCCATCGCCGCGGTGGCCGAGGGCCTGGTGCTGGCGGGCATCGGCATGGCCTACGCGGAGATCTCCCGCCCTGCTTCCGGCCTGGAGCACTACTTCAGCCACATGTGGGAGATGATGGCGCTGGAGCGCGGCGAACCCTATGACCTGCACGGCATCCAGGTGGGCGTGGGCACTGTGCTGACGATGCGCATCTACGAAAAGCTGGCGGAGATCACACCGGACCGCGCCCGGGCCGAGGCGCACATGCGGGCCTTCGACCCGGCGGCCTGGAAGGCGCAGGTGCGGCGCATCTTCGGCAAGACTGCGGACCAGATTCTCGCTATCGAGGAGAAGGTTCACAAGAACGATCCCGCGAAGCATGCCCGCCGGCTGGAGAACATCCTGAACCATTGGGAGGAGATTCTGAAGATCATGCGGGAGGAGCTGCCGGATTTCCGCTGGCTGTACGACGCCATGGCCGCCACCGGCATGCCCATGGAGCCCCGGGACATCGACGTGCCCGACGGGGATGTGATCAACGCCTTCGTCGGCGCGCGGGACATCCGCGACAAGTACCTGTCCTGCTCGCTGATCTGGGATCTGGGTTTGACGGACGAGTTCGCGGCGTTCCTGCAGGAGAGCCTGCGGCAGCGCTGAATACGACAGGGAGGGGAGGACTTTCATGAAACACTTTACACTGTTGAAGCTGGCCCCGGGCGCCGACGCCCTGGAGGTTCAGCACAAGATCAAGAAGGCCTATCAGAAGCTGGACGACGAACTGGACTGGGCAAACGCGCCGGTAGTCTACCGCTGCTGCGACGGCGGCACCTCGGACATGGACCTCATGGCCATCATGGAGCTGGACGCCGCGGAACAGCTGTCCGCGTTTCTGGAGCACCCCATTCACACAAAGCTCGTGGAGAAGCTGAAGGATGAAGTGGCCGGCTCCATCACCTTCGACCATTACTGATGGAGAGCAGCCTGACGAAGACGACCGCCTGCCCCGGATCGGGGTGGCGGTCGTCTTTTTGGGATCTTTGCTGTTTTTGCGGATCATGCTCCGGGCGCGTCCTCGGCGAACAGTGCTTCCTGGGTGGCTGCGTCGGCGATGCCCGTGGCCTCCAGGCCGGCATTGGTTTGGAAGGCGCTGACGGCCTTCGCCGTGCCCTTGCCGAAATCACCGTCAACGGTGCCGCTCAGGTAGTCCAGGTCCTTCAGGCGCTGCTGCATGGCGCGCACCGCGTCGCCCTTGCTGCCCTTCTGCAGGGTGTCGTATGCGGAAGCCTCCAGCTCGGCTTCCGGAGCGGCCTCAGGCTCGTCCTCTGCAGCGGCCGGCTCGGGCTCTGCGTCGCCGACTCCGCCGCGGGTGTAGAGTCCGGGATCCAGCACGTTGGCGTAGGCGATGGCGTCGATCACGGCGGGCTCGATGTTGTTTTCCTCCATATACTTCTCGAAGTAGCTGCCGACGGTGTTCCGATAGACGATGGAGCTGCCCGGCGTGATGCCCTTGTAGCTGTACATGCTGTCGGAATCGATGTACATGATGTTGCCGTCTGCGTCCAGCAGCGCGCGCCCGATGGACACGCCGTAGACGGTCTGGTCGGCGTCGTTGGTCACCGTGGTGGTCATGTAGTTGCGGGTCCAGGAGCCGTCGGGCACGTCCTTTTCGTAGACGGACTCCACGGGGAGCCGGAAGCTCATTCCCTTCACATCGTGCTGGGACTTGAGCGTCATGGTGTAGCCGGCGACGTCGTCCGGGTTTTCAATGCCCTCGATGCGCTGGTTGAAGCTCACGTAGGTGTATTCTCCGGGCTGCAGGTACTCGGCGGCGCGGTTCGGGAACGTGGAGGAGGCCAGCACCTCGCCGTCGGCATCGAGGATGTCCATCTGGCCGCCGTCGATGCGCACCATGGCGTCGCCGGTGTTCTCCACCTTGGCGTACAGGTAGCCATACAGCGACGGCGAGCCGACGACGTAGAAGTTCTCCTGCACGGAGGTGAGTACGCCCTCCGTCAGGGCGGTGGTCAGGGAGAAGGTCAGAAGCAGGGCCAAAGCCAGAACGATGATTTTCTTCATGGTTTTCTCTCCTTTTCCGGGAAATTGTCGATGGTTGCGGGCAGTCGGGCTCGGGCTTCAGGGACCGCCCGGGGTTCATGGTCGTCAGCCGCGCGGAATCCGCTGCCAGGCGCAGAGATCCAGCACCCGCGTGCGAAGAGCCTGTGCCGGTAGTTCGTCGGCGAGCGCCGGGTCAAAGCTGCGCAGCAGGGCTTCGCGGGCGTCAAGCCAGCGGAGGAAGGAGGCTTGCGCCGCGGCGACGGCCGGCCCGGCGTCCTCGTCCGAGGTTCGCGCCTCGGTGATCGCGTCGAGCTCCGCCAACCACAGCCGCCGGGCTTCGGCCCAGGCGGCCTCGGCGTCGCCCTCGTCCAGCAGCGCCAGGCCCGCGGCCTCTGTAGCCCGGTGTGACGCACACAGGACTTCCTCGCGGAACTCGATGCCGTCCGCCTCCTCGATGTCCATCAGGCACAGGTCCGGGGCCGCTTCGCCCTCCAGCGCCGGCGCGTCGTTCCAATTCGAAAGTCCGGGAGCTCCGCCATTCAGCGCACAGAGGAGCGCGGTCTGCGCCTTCAGCTGATCGGCGACGATCTCGTTTACGGTCGAGGGATCGTCCGGTCCGTAGGCCTCCATGGCACTCCGCAGGTCCTCCAGCTGGGCGAAGAACAATGCCCGGTCCGCCTCGACGGCTTCCGCAGTCCCGGCCTTCGCCGCGAGCGCATCGTATTCGGCGTTCAGCGCGTCCGTCCAGAGCGAGACCGCCTGTTCCCATACCTCAGCTGCGTTGTCGTCCTCCTCCGACCACAGGTCGCTGATGCAGGACTCGATGGAAGCGTGCGCTTCGCAGAGCGTCGTGGTATATGCCGCCGTGCCCTCGCCCAGGCCGGTCAGCGCGCACGCGCAGTGGTCGACTTCGACGGAGGAATCCTCCGCGCCGCTGCCCGCGGCCGGACCGCTCTCGTCGGGCAGGTTGCCTTCATCAGATTGCCCGTTTTCGTCGGGCTGTTCATTTTCGTCGGGTTGTTTGCTCTCGTCGGGCTGTCCATTTTCGTCAGGCTGTTCGTTTTTGGCGGGCTTTTCGTCCTTTGCGGGAGTGCCGTCCGATTCGTCCTCCTTGGCAGCCGCTTCCGGGCCTTCCATCGCGTTGATTTCAGGGCCCTCCGCCTCGTCGCTCTTCTCTTCCATGCCGATCATTTCCTTGGCGGCTTCGATCGCGGCCCAGTTGATCTGGGTGGCCGGCTTTCCGGGATCGCTGCCCGCCTCCGGCCCGTCCGCACCCTTGCCGGCCGGGGCCATGTCGAACACCAGAACCGCCGGCTCAGACTTGTAGTCCGGGACGTTCCACGTGGTGGCGAACGCCTGTGCCCGGAAATCGAAGAGGCACTGGCCGTCCACGGCCGCATCCGCATCCAGATTAATCTCGAAGGTGTCTGAAAGCGCGTTGGCCTCATTGACCATCCGGCAGTATTCCTCCAACAGGTTGCCCTTGCCGTTGTACGCCTCGATCGACAGCACGTTCAGCGTCCCCTCGCGATGGTAGGCCGCATTGACGCTGACCTCGACCGCGTCGCCATCGTGCCAGTAGCCCTCCGGATCCTTGCACTCAGTCAGCTGCGTGACCGTCAGGTTCAGGGCTCCGTTCTCCGCCACCTCGGCCGTCTGGGGATCACCCAGGTCCATGGGGAATGCAAAATATTCCGTTTGAATAAACGCGAGCTGGTTGCCGCCGTACTGATCCTTGGCAAACGCTTCTATCGTATAGAGACATGCACCGTCCACGATGTTGGTGGCGTCCAGAGTGACCTCAAGCTCATCCATGACCGCCTTCGAGTTTTCGATGGAGCTGTAGGCCTGCGGGACGCTCGCCGTCGACGGGGTCGCGCTGATTTGCATGTATCCGGGTGTCTCAGGCCCCGCATAGGTGGCGGTGACCCTGAACCTGACCTTGTCGCCGTCGCGCCAGCCTGCGGGATCGCTCTGCTGGGTCAGCTGCTCGACATCCAGGTCAATGCTGCCGGCGGACTTTGGCGCATTCGCCGTGAATTCCAGCGTGACGACGTTGGACGGCACCTGCGTCGATGTGACCGCCCAGGCCCGGATCATGTAGGTCCAGGTGTCCTTCACAAGGTCCGCTTCTGTCATCGGCAGCTCGAAGTGCGCGATTGCATACATGCCGTCTGTGGACACTGCGGCGTGCACCTCGGTCCACTCCGCGGCCTTGCCCATCGGCCTGTAGCGGACGATGTAGTCGCTCGGCACTTCCCCGCCCGTGTAGTTCATCTCGGCGTGCACCGTCAGTGGCGTCCCGACCTCAATCGGCGTCTCCCCGGCGTCGTTCGTCGTTACTGACAGCATCAGCGACGCCGCCATGGCGTCGAGCGCGAGGCCCGCGACGTTGGACGTGAGCGTCGTGCCGTCCTTGAACGTTACCTCGGCGACCCACGCGGGGCAATAGGTCCCCTGATCGCCGAAGGATGCCGGGATCGTTACCTTCACAAAGGTGTTGATGTCGCCGCCCGGCTTGATGCCGCCGTTCGTGCCGGCCAGCGGGCCCTTGGCGCCGTGGCCGAGATCGCTCACCGGCGCGCCCGCATACTGAGCCTCGAAGCGATTGTCGCCGACGGCGTACACCCGCACAGAGGCGACCTGCTGCGCGGCGAGGTTTTTGACCTTCACGTAGCAGGACAGCGGCGTCCCGACGGGATACCGGTCGCGCTTGTCCGAAATGTGGGCTGACAGCTCGACGCTTGGCTCGGGGATCTTCTTATCCACCTTTCCGGTGACCAGCGCGTTGAACGAGCGCGCCGGCGCGCGGGTCTCTGCGGTGAGGGCAGTCGAGGCGAAGCTCAATTCGAACTTCTCCATCTCCGCATCCCCCGCGGACACGCGATAGGTACAGTCCAGCGCGGCCGTCTCGCCCGGCTCCAGGTGCGTTTTGTCGATCTTCGAAAGCGCGATGCCCTTCTCCTCCGTGACGGCCTTGAGCGCCTCGGTGAGATCGATGGACACGTCGTCGAGCGCGACATCGCCGTTGTTGCGCGCCATGAGGTGAATCGTCAACTCGTCGTTGACAAAGTAAGCGTCCTTCTTTGGATCCACCTGATAGGTCAGCCGCAGCGAGCCTGGCCGGTCCTCGAGCTTCAGAATCTCCACGGGCACCGAGATGGGCGACGATTCGACCGTCTGGCGCTTGCCCTTCGCGTCGTCGTACTCGCCGGCGACGTAGAACGTGGCCGTGTAGTCGCCGTCCATGCCCTCGATGCGCCGGATCGGCAGGTGCGCCGTGAAGCTCCGCGTGCCGTTCCCTTGCATGCTCTTTGAAAACTGGCGCGAATCCTTGTAGAAGCCCTTGCCGTCGACGTCCGACAGGCAGTACAGCTTGAGATTTTTGACGGTGGTGCCCGTGGTGCTGTAGAGCTCGACGCTGAAGGGCACGTCCACCGTTTCCATGGGGAAGCCCCTGAGCAAGCTCGTGCCCAAATGGAGGTACAGGTATGCGTCGTTATCGTTGATGATGTTCGCGCCGCCATCCGGCTTCTCCAGCGTCACCGTCGGGTTCGTGAACGGCGGGCGCACCTCACAGGACTCGTATTCCCTGCCGCCCGTCGAGTCGCTTATCAGCGTGATGCTCACATCGCGCTTTTTCCAGCCGGTCTTGCCCGGATCCAGCACCATGTTGTAGATGAAGTCATAGCTTTCGCCGGGCTGCAGGAGGCCGTCCCGCCAGTACAGGCCCTCGATGGTGTCGCCCGGCGCGACGCTGATGCCGCCGAAACGGTACCAGTCGTAGGAATCGGTGGTCAGCCGCATCTTGACCGGGATCGTCGCGCCGTCGTAGTAGGCGTCCTCGTCCTTGGTCTGATCCACGATGGTCAGGCTGCGGAACACGGGCGCGCCCTCGCGCGGGGGCAAGCCGTCAGGCGCGGGTGAAGGCTGGGGATTGAGGCCCATGCCGCTGGGCGCCATATCGAAGATCCAGGGGACCGTTTCGGAATAGCAGTCCACGTGGTCCTCATCGTCCAGGTAGACATAGGCCACGAAATCGTATACACACTTGTCGTTTACCGCGTGGCTGGCGTCCAGCGTGATTTCGCAGGTATCGACGAGGTACGAGGAGTTCTCGACAGACAGCACCTTTTGGGGCTCCGCAGTCTCCACGGCGTCTGTCACGCAGACCTCGATGCGCACCGGCACCTTCGGCCCGCCGTTGTAGCTGGCGGTCACGGCGAAATGGACCTTGTCGCCGTTGTACCAGTCCCCGGTCTCCGGGTTCGGGCAGGAGGTCAGCAGGTCGACATCCAGTGAAACGTCCTCCAGCGGCGCGCCGGGCTCCTCAGGCTCCTCATCGCCATCGTCCACCCAGTCCGGTACGGGTTCGTCGCCGGGCAGGCCGTCCGGGCCGACCTGCCAGTCGTCGTCCTCCGGCCCGGGCCCGTCGCCGTCGATGCCGTCTCCGGGCGGGAACTCGATCAGAGAGATGAACACCGTGGCGGGTTCCGAGACCAGCTCAGGCCGGTCGGCGTCGAAGGCTTCGAATTCATAGGTCCAGCCGTCGCCGGACAGGCTTTCCGCGTGCGGCCATATGGGGCAGCCGACATTCAGGTTGTAGCTGTTGTTGCTCGCCTTGCTGACGATCGACCAGGTTTCGGTCCCCACCGGCCGATAGCGGACGCTGTACGTCTCCGGAAGGTGGCCGCCCACATACTTCAGAAACGCCTTGATCACGACCATCCCGTCGATGCCGACCGCCGGCGCATCGCCGGTACTCGAGTACAGGTGCATCGTCAGGGCCTCGTCGCCCTCGTATTGCTCGATCCCGATGGGCAGGTCCACCGTGTCCACGTTGGACCGCACGAGCTTGTGCAGGCCGGCGTCCTCCCAGTCGCCCTCGATCGCCCAGGCCGCGTGGTACACGTCGCCCTCGAAATCCTCGGGGATCTGAAGCGTCACTTCGTGCCTGTGCCAGCCCTTGATGGCCTCGACGTCCTGCTCCTCATAGAACTGGTAGCCCTTCACGCCGTGGCCGAAGCTGTGCCATTCATTGGCGTATTCGGCCGAAGGCGCGCTGTTGTCGGCCAGCGCGTAGAAGCGCGCGCAGGTCAGCGGGCCGTTGCGCCATTCCAGCTCCACGGTCACCTTCGAACCGGGGGCGTAGAGCGTGTGGGGATCCTTGACAATGACGCCCAGGCTCAGCGTCTGCTGCGGTTCATCGTTGAAATTCAGCGTGATCGCCTCGTTCAGCGAACGCTCGGTCTTTCCGCTGTCCTGGCGCTTGCCCGCGGCCTTGAAGAGCATTTCGATCCTGCCCTGCCTGGCGTCGTTGGGCGAGACGATGTATGTCAGCGTCACCTCGGCGGCTTCGCCGTCCTTCAGCGACGCGAAGCGGCCCTTCTCATTCAATTCATCCTTCAGCAGGCAGCAGGGCCAGGCGGGAACGATGGCCACGTCCTCCAGCGTTGTGCCCGTGTGGTTTTCGGCCCGCAGGGTGATCTTCACGGTGTCGCCCGATCCGTAGGCGTTCTTCTGAGGCGCCACGCTGGAAATCAGGGTCAGCCGGCTTTCGGCTTCCGACGCCTCCAGAACAGTCAGCGGGAGCTCGATGGGGGTGGATTCGACGGCCTCCTGTTTGCCCTTCCCATTCAGGAATACGCCGGTCAGCTGAAGCTTCAGGGTGTATTCAGGCTCATACGGGACGTTGGCAATGCCGACGATCAGGATCTTGCGGGACATGTCGAAGCTGTCGCCCGGGGCCATGCTGTCCCTGAGGAAGATCTCGCCGCTGTTGACAATGGCCTTGCCCTCTCTCTGCTCCCAAACCAGCTTGACCTTGTCGATGCGGGCATTGCCGCCGCTTTGGATGTTGAAGGGAATATCGAGCAGCTCGCCCGCGCCGCACATATCGTGATATTCGCCATTTCTGACCTCCAGGTTCAGCGAGGCGCTCTTGTCGGAGACGCCGACCGCCGTCACCGTCGGGTTGCTGAACAGCGGGTACACCTCGCAGGATTCGTACTCGTCCATGCCGCTCATATGGCCTTTGAGATGCACTGACACGGTGCGCGTCGACCAGCCCGACTGTTTGGGGTCGAGGCGCATCAAATAGGTAAAGCCATAGCTTTCGCCGGGCAGCAGGGTTTCAGACATCCAGGGTTCTGTGGAGGCATAGTCGCCCGCTCCCGGCTCGATGCCCATGAAGTCGTATTCGTCGTACACGTCGATGGTCAGGCGCATCTGCACCGGGATGACCGCGCCGTCGAAGTAATATTCCTCCTCTGTCGGCTTCGAGACCACCACCAGGCTGCGCAGCCCTTCGCCGTCGCCGAGGTTCCTGGGCACCGGTCCGTTGCGCAGCTTGCTGGCCAGGTCGGCGGGAATGGGCATCGAATGCGCGTCCTTGTCCTTGCCCTTGGACAGGATCTGCATGGGGAAGTGGATGTAATTGGAGGTTACGGGCGAGCCGTCCCCGGTGTTTCCGTCGGCCTCGAAGAGCAGGCCGTACCTGTCGGTATCCCACTTGTGCGTGAGCGTGACCTTGACGGTCTGGGTGTGCGCCTGGCCCGCCTGGATCGCGCCGTCGCCCGCGACGCTGTCCAGGTAGTCGTAGGTGTCGTCCAGTTCGGAGGGGCCGAGGAGGGGCAGGATGGTGTAATCCGTCAGGGTTTCACCGCTCAGGTTTTTGACCGTAACCTCGACTTCGACCTCGTCGCCCTCGACGTATTCGTCCTTCGGGTCCACGATTTCGCCCGAGATGTTCAGGCATCGATAGGCGGAAGCCTGCGTATCATCGCAGTCGATGGGAACCCAATCCCGGATGGGCTTGGCGTAGACGATCTCGCCGTCGGGCGTCACGCCCTCGGCGATGACGTCGACGGTATAGCCCCATGAATACCTGGCCTTGCCGTTTTCGTCCTGGCCATCATAGCGCTGGATCGCGTTCAGCAGGCCGACGGAGCGCTCGCCCTCCAGGTCGCCGTTCGCGCCGACGGCCAGCGTGCCGGCCTCCGCTTCGCCGAGCGGGAGCCAGTCGCCGTATTTGCTGATAAACGCCTTGACCTTGACGTCCTCAAGCGCCACATCGCCGTTGTTCGTGGCGCGGTAGCGGTAGCGCCAGGTTTCGCCGGCGGGATAGCGGGTGCCCTCGGGGTCGTCGCTTTCGCGGGTCAGCACCAGGGCGTCGCTGTGCAGATCATAGGGGCTGTGGACCTCCACCCACAGCGACTTCTGCGGCGCGCTGACGTGCTCGCCGGACCCGGTAGAGCCGCTGGCTTCCAGCCAGAAGCCGAATTTGCCGTCCTTGATCTCATCCTCCGGGCTGAGCGTGTGGCTGTAGGTCTTCGTCATCGACTTGCCCGCGGGCAGGGGCTCGCTCTCCCCCTCGGGGGTGATCGCCCCCGCGCCCTCCTGGGTGCGGCCGACGCCGGTGATATACACATCCAGGTCCTTGCCGGTGTTGTTTGTGAGCGTTGCTTCGAATTCGAATTCCTCGCCCAGCGTGTACCATTCCCGGTCGCCCAGCACCTTGCCCGTGAGCACGAGGTTCGGGTCAAGCGTGTCTTCATCGGACAGGAGATTGATGGTCACCCAGTCGATGTTGCTGTACCAGCGCCGCCTGTCGACCTTCGAGGTGCCCAGCACCCAGGCGTTCACCTGGATGCCGTAATGCTTGTTCACCGGATCCCACAGCTCGGCCTTGTCCATGTCCGCGGTGACGGTGAAGGAACCGGTATAGCTGTTCGCGCCGCCGGCCTTCAGCGTATCGCCGCTCAAATCGCCCACGTAGCGCAGGTACGACAGATCGGCCTTGTAGGACTGCTTTTCGCCGAAGCTCAAAAACAGCGGACCCAGCGTGCAGTCCTCCGTGCCCAGGTTGGTCACAGTATAATTGTATTTCAGGCTCTCCCCGGGCGCGACAAGAATCATATTGAAATCCGGGGTGACGCTGATTTGCAGGTTGACCGGCGTGTCCGGGCCGCTGATGCCGGTCCTGTCCACCTCGACTTTCGTCCAGCCTTCCACGATCCGGTCGATGTCGATGGGCTTCAACAGGCCGGGCTCATAGTACCAGTCGTGGTCGCGGGCCCATTCGACGATGGCGGCGTCCAGCCTCGGGCCGAAGCGGCCGTCGATCTTGCCGGGGTTGTAGCCCATGTCCCAGATGATGCTCTGGATGACCTCGACCTGCTTGCCGCGGTCGCCGCGCTTGATGATGGGCTTGGCTTCCACCACGTCCCGCTCCACCAGGCCGCAGCGCTCGCAGACGCGCTCCCGCACGCCGTCGGTGGTGCGCGTGAGCGTCGATATGGTCTTCCATTCGCCGAATCTGTGCTGCACGAGCGCCTGGGTCTGCAGCCAGGCGACGCCGTCCGCCGTCAGGCCCTCGGCCTCCTGCACCTTGCGCACGGCGCGTTCGGTGCCCTTGCCGTAGATGCCGTCTGCCCGGCCGTCCATCGCGCCGTAGCAGATCAGCCCCTCCTGGAGCCTTTTGACCGCATCGCCCCTGGCCCCGCGGCGCAGCGTGCCCTCGGCGTCGTATGCCGCGGTCTCCGTGGCGCCGCAGACCCGGCAGGTGTGCTTTCTCGTGCCGGAGGAGTGGTCGGTGGCCTCGGTGACGATCTCCCACTCGCCCCAGTTGTGGGGCAGCTTGTCGATCTTGCGCTTGTCCACGTGGCCGCACACCCTGCACTTGCGGGTCTCCTCGCCTTCCTTGTCGCAGGCAGGCTCCTTGGTGGTCTTCCAGCTGCCGTAGTTGTGGCCGGCCTTGGGGATTTCGCGCGCGTCGGTCACGCCGCAGGCCGCGCAGGTGTGCAGCTCCCGCCCCTTTTCCAGGCAGGTTGCCTTTTTCTGGACCGTCCACTTGCCCCACTCGTGCGCGCCGCCGGTCGCACGGCACTCGCCCGTGGCTGCCAGCGCAGAGGTGGGCAGCAGGCTCAACAGCATCAGGATCGCCAGTGCGATGGCCAGGATTTGCCGGATTCGCTTCATCGTATCTTCCTCCTTTGTGGGTTTTGGACGCCCGGACGGCAGGCAGCGCGGTCCGAAGTGCGGGTCATGGTCAGCAACGCTGCTTTTTACAGGATTGTGCTTCAATTATAACATATTTAACCTGACATCGCAAATTGTTTTGGCTCGCTGTTTGCACTTTTCATAAAAAACCCGAACCGGCTGGCAGCACGGTTCGGGTGGAAGGATCGACCCTTCAGATCAGTTGGTATCGGCGCAGAGCGGGCCGGCCAGCTCTTCCATGAAGAACAGCTTGCCCGGCAGGGTGGGGATGTTGCTGGAGGTGACCTGCTTGCAGGGACCGTAGCGCAGCGTCATCCAGAAGCTCATGCCCTGCCACTGCATGCCGCGGGACAGCACGCCGTCCGCGCCGCCGATGGCGTAGTCGGAGGAGAGGATGATGGCGGGGCCGATGGTGTTGGCATAGCAGGGGATCAGCGGCCAGCTGGAGCGGAAGGACGTGATGGCGTTCTGCTCGATGGTGAAGGGATGCAGCCGCGCGCCGACGCGGTAGGGCGCCTTCAGCCATTCCTCGCGGGTGGCGTACTCCGCGGCGAAGTGGGGCTCCCAGAAGGCAATGTGGCACATGCGGCCGATGCCGTAGACCAGCACCTGCTTGGCGCCCTCAGCCTTCAGCTTCGCGATCTTCTCGGGGTAGGTGGGCAGGTTGTCCTTCGTGGCGAAGTTGCGCTGCTCCACCGGCACGCCCAGGCCCAGCTTTTCCAGAGGACCGTAGAAGGCCTCGGTCATGGCGTTCTGGAAGGCGGCGGGATCGCTGCCGGGCAGCGTGTTGCCCTCGGCATCCGCCCACTCGTCCATGTTGAAGCCGTACACGTGCTTGCAGTCCACGTTCCACTGCTGCAGGAAGTAGACGGCCCACTTGTACATGCCCATCGGACCCACGGGCAGGATCAGGATGAGCTTGCGGCCCTCCTCCCGGGTCTGACGGATCTGCATGGCGATCTCATGGCCCATGTAGACGCCGAACTCCTCCAGGTTGGTGCACTTCACGGGCTGGAAGCCCTCGTTCCAGAAATCCTGGCGGTCCAGCACCGACGCGGGATCGTTGGAGACGCAGGCCATGATCTTCTCTATGTCCCAGCCCTCCGGCAGGATTTCGGAGAAGTACGAGCCCTTCAGCGTGTCGAGCATGTTCATATTCCGTTCCTCCTTGAAATGATTTTCTATGTTCAGCGCCGTCCGGCGCAGGGATTCGCGTTTGGCGGTCACTGCCGCAGCGTGCGCGCGTACTCGGTGGGCGTCATGCCCGTAATCCGCTTGAAGCGGGAGGAGAAGTAGTAGATGGACTCGTAGCCCACGATGTCCGCGATCTGGGTGAAGTTGTACTGGTTTTCGCGGATCAGCCGCTTGGCCTCCTTCATGCGCAGGTCCGTCAGATAGCCGATCACCGAGGCGCCGGTCTGCTCCCGGAACACCAGCTTCAGCTGGGAGATGCTCACGTTCAGATTCGCTGCGATGTCCTTGAGCGTCAGCTTCTCCCGGTAGTGCTGGCGCATGTAGTCCTCCGCCCGCCGGGTCAGCGCCGCGTGGTGGTTGGCGCTGTTGGAGGAGAGTATGCGCACCTTCAGGGGGATGTTTTCATTGCGGCGCAGCATATAGATCAGCATCTGCTCCAGCTCGCAGCGGATCAGCTGCTCCGCGCCGGTGGGGGCGTCGTCGCGGCGGATCAGCTTCACCACCGGAGGATCGTTTTCGAAGTAGACGTAAGTCTTCTCCGCTTCCTTTACGATCCGCGCCAGGCAGTCCTTCTCCTCGCTGCCCAGCAGGATGATGCGCTGTTCGAAGGCCGACATCTGCGGGTCCCGGCATACGAAGGCGATTACGATGATGTCCGCGGGCTTGCCGCAGTAGGGGAGCACGTTGTGGTACTCGTTCGGGCGGTGGAAGGCCATCTCGCCCGTCTTCAGCAGGTATTTGTTCTCGTTGGCCCAGATGGTCACCTCGCCCCGGTCCACATAGACCAGCTCCCAGAAGTCGTGCCGCTCGCCGGGCGAAGTGTAGTCCGCGGGGATGTGGTAGCTCGAGGCGTTGACCAGGTGGGTCACGCAGTAGACCGGCTCCAGCGAATGCAGCAGGAACACGCGCCTCACTCCCTTTCTCCCCATCGCCTTTATTGTAATGCCGGGCAAAGGGAAAGTCAAACCAAAAATACACAAAAAAGCAGCTTGAATATCCGATATCACAAATAATAAGGCCGATAATGCAAAGCAATTTTACAAAATCAGATTATAATGAAATCAATAGACTGGGCGGAAATTAATATACTGTGGATTTTCCACAAAAAAGACGCGCGGAATTGCAGGGAGGGATGCGGCTTGAAGAAGTCAATCAGTTACTGGTCGTTTGTCGGCAAGAGCGCATTTGAGGCCATGGAGCTGGCGAAGGACGCCGGATTTGACGGCATCGAACTGACGTTGGACGGCGCGGGCGATCTGACCATGGACACCACGCCTTCGCAGCTGAAGGCGCTGAAGGACCGGGCGGAGCAGTTGGGACTGGCGCTGCCCAGCGTGGCCAGTGGTCTCTATTGGACCTATTCCTTCACCTCCGAGGACGCCGAGGAGCGCAAGTGCGCCCACGACGTGGCGGTGAAGGAGCTGGAGTGCGCCAGGACACTGGGTGCGGACACCATTCTGCTGGTGCCCGGAAGCGTGGCGGTGGAGTTCGTGCCGGAGCGGCCCGTGGTGCCCTACGACGTGGCCTATGACCGGGCGCTGGAGGAGATGAAGAAGCTGGCGCCGGTGGCGGAGGAGCTGAAGGTCTCGATCGGCATCGAGAACGTCTGGAACCAGATGCTGCTGTCCCCGCTGGAGCTCCGGGATTTCATCGACAAGGTGGGCAGCTCCTTCGTGGGCAGCTACTTCGATGTGGGCAACGTGATGTTCTCCGGCTATCCGGAGCACTGGATCCGCATCCTGGGCAAGCGCATCCGCAAGGTGCACCTGAAGGACTACCGGCGCAGCCCCGGCGGGCTGAACTGCTTTGTGGACATCCTGTCCGGCGACGTGAACTGGCGCGAGGTGCGCAGGGCGCTGGACGATATCGGCTATGACGGCTGGGTGACGGGGGAGATGATTCCACAATACGCGCAGGGCAGCGACCAGCAGATCTACAACACGTCCGGAGCCATCGGGCGAATCGTGGAGGGGAGATTGTGATGATCAGGGTTGGCATTATCGGATGCGGGTTCATGGGCGGCATGCTCGCCGCCTGCTACCAGGCGCTGGGCGTGCAGGTGGTCGCCGTGGCGGATCCCCGCACGGAATACGCAAAGGAGGTCGCCGCGAAGAGCGGCGCCGCGATCTATGAAAACGGCATGGCGCTGATCGAGCAGGCCAACGTCAACGTGGTGGACATCTGTCTGCCCACGGACCTGCATGTCCGGCACGCCGTGGCGGCGATGCGCAAGGGGCTCGACGTATTCGTGGAGAAGCCGGTGTGCATCAAAGAGGAGGAGATGGAGGAGATCCTTCGGGTCAAGAACGAGACCGGCCGCAAGGTGCAGGTCGGCCAGGTGATCCGCTTCTGGACCGAGTACGTGTGGCTCAAGCAGGCGGCGGATTCCGGCCGCTTTGGCCGGGTGCTGTGCGGCGAATTCCGCAGGCTCAGCGCCCTGCCCACCTGGGCCAGCGAGGGATGGCTGCACAAGCCGGAGCGCTCCGGCGGCGTGGCTGTGGACATGCACGTGCACGACGTGGACTTTGTGCGCTACCTGATGGGCGAGCCCGACACCGTCCGCGCCCAGGCCTACCGCGACGAGAGCGGCCTGATCCAGCAGATCTACGAGATCTACGGCTACGGCAGCGACGTGGGTATCTGCATCGAGGCCGGCTGGAACTATCCCCAGACCTTCCCGTTCACCGCGGGCTTCCGTGTGAAGTTTGAGAAGGCCACCGTGGTGCTGGACGGCGGCGTGCTGACGGTGTACCCCGACGAGGGCGAGGCCTATCGGCCGGAGCTCAACGAGGACTTCCAGGGGGACAACGACATCGGAGGCAACATCTCCTCCCTGGGCGGATATTACAACGAGCTCAAGTACTTCACGGAGGGCCTGCGGGGCGAACATCCGCTGGAGGTCGCCACCGTGGAGGAGGCCATCCGGTCCGTCCGGCTGGTGAAGAAGGGCGTCGAGTCCGCGGGCGGACTGATCGTCAAGTGACGGATCGGGGAGAGCGCTGCCGCGCCCTCCCCGGGAAATGAGAAAAGGAGAAGGAAACATGAGAGTGCTTGCAATCGGATGCCATCCCGATGACCTGGAAATCGCGTGCAGCGGAACGCTGCGCAAGTATGTGGAACAGGGCGCGGACGTCTACATGTGCCACGTCGCCAACGGCTGCCACGGACACGTGGTGATCGAGCCCGGCCCGCTGGCGGAGATTCGCACCCGGGAGGCCGAGGCCGCCGGCGCCATCATCGGCGCGAAACAGGTGTTCAACCTGAACGTGAACGACATGGAGGTGGACAGCCACGATCTCGCCGTCATGGACGCCATGGCGGATGTGGTGCGCTTCGTGCGCCCGGACGTCATCATCACCCATAACGACGATGACTACATGCAGGACCACACCGAGACCAGCCGCATCGCCACCAACGGCAGCTTCTGCTCCGGCCTCAACCACAGGCCCCGGCAGTACGAGGCCTTTTCCAGCTTCGTGCCCGTGTTCTTCATGGACACCCTGGCGGGCGTGAACTTCCAGCCCACGCACTACGTGGACATCACCAACCAGATCGACATCAAGCTCCAGGCCCTGCAGTGCCACGAGTCCCAGCTGAAGTGGATGTTCGAACACGACGGCATCGATTTCGCGGACATGGTGCGCACCTGCTCCAAGTATCGCGGCTACCAGTGCGGCGTGGCGTACGCCGAGGGCTTCCGGCCCTACAACGTCTATCCGCGCTACAGCACAAAGCAGCTGCTGCCGTAAGGCTGTTAATTGTGCTGAGATTTTGCACTGATATTTGTGAGAATTGCGAAATAAACAGGGCTGAAATCCCCCATTATTGACAAATTCGATCAAATGTATTATCATAATATGCGGAATTTTGCGTAGGCTCCGGCAGGGAGCGGCGCGCGAGGGATTGAGATCGAAAGATAAGGAGAACGGCGCCATGAAAGACATCAAGATCGATCCTGCGACCCAGTTTTTTTTCAAGAGCGGCGACTACGTGCCGTTCAAGGACCGGGAGGTATGCGAGCGTGTGCGGAAGCTGACGCGGGAGGAGCTGGAACAGCACGAGCCGTGGCAGCATCCGGAGTTCAAGGTGAAGGTAATGATGAACCCGCACCCGGTGCTGATTGCGACGCTGTTTTCGCGGCTGAAGGCGGCGAGCGAAGCGGGGCGGAAGTTTTCGATGATTCTGGGGAACCCGGAGCCGGAGACGTACATTCCGCTGGCACAGCTGATCAACTACTTCGGGGTGGACTGCTCGAAGGTGCACATATTTGCGGAGGACGAGTGGGCGGACGATGCGGGGAACATCGCGCCGGAGACGTACGAGGCGGGATTTGTGCATTCGATGCTGAAGTACCTGGTGTACCAGATCGACCCGAAGCTGCGGATGCCGCTGGAGAACGTGCACTATCCGACGAACGCGAACATCGGGCACTATTCGAAGCTGATCAACGACGTGACGGAGGGCGGCGCGGACATCATCTCGACGTCGCCGGGCTGGACGGGCCATGTGGCGTTCATCGATCCGGTGTCGGAGTTTGTGCGGGACGACATCGAGGAGTGGCTGAACCTGGAGGCGCGTCTGGTGACGCTGCACCCGCTGACGGTGGCGCAGAACAGCCTGCACGGGGTGTTCGGGCAGTCGGGGTATGTGACGAGCGTGCCGCCGCGGGCGGCGACGATCGGGCCGGTGGACGTGAAGCGAGCGAAAGAGCGGATCGAGGTGCACGCGCTGCTGACGAACAACACGTTCTCGTCGTGGCAGCGGATGACGTCGCGTCTGGTGACGCACGGGCCAGTGACGCCGCTGGTGCCGAGCTCGATGCTGCAGACGATGAAGACGCAGGTCTACATCAGCGAAGAGGTCGCCGCCCCCTTCGAGTGCTGGGAGAAGGTCGGCTATTGATCTGGCTCGTTCCCATAAACCCAATACCATTTATGAATGAGAGGACTGATTGAATGAATACCGCGTCGGTTTCCACTGCCAACAGCATCAAGGCCTTCCTGAAAAAGTGGATGTCCCTGGTCGGCATCGCGCTGCTGATCATCGTTTTTTCCATTCTTTCCTACGTTAAGTTCGGTGCGCAGTACTTCCTGACCTGGCAGAACTGGAAGACGATCCTGCTGCAGACGGCGACGGTGGCCATTGTGGCCTTGGGCCAGTCGATCATGCTGCTGACCGGCAACTTTGACCTGTCGCTGGGCCGCCTGGTCTGCCTGACCAGCTGTGTCGGCGGCATCCTGATGAAGAACGCCGGCTGGCCGATCCTGCCTGCCATCCTGATCATGTTCCTGATCGGCATCTGCGTCGGCTCCCTGAACGGCCTCCTCGTGGCCTACGTAGGCGTGCCCGCGCTGATCGCCACGCTGGGCAACCAGTACATCTGCTACGGCGTGGCCAAGCTGATCACCCAGGCCGTCCCGATTCCGAAGATGCCCAAGGCGATCTCCTGGCTGGGTCGTGGCTATGTGTTCAACATCATCCCCATCTGCGTGGTCATCATGCTGGCGCTGTACATTATCGCGCAGTTCGTCACGCAGAAGACCCGCATCGGCCGCAAGCTGTACGCGGTGGGCGGTTCCCGTGAGGCGGCTTTCTTCTCCGGTATCAACGTCAAGCTGGTCTACTTTGGCACCTTCGTGCTGGGCGGCATCCTGGCCACCTTCGGCGGTCTGATCCTGATGAGCCGCCTGAACTCGGTGGCTGTCACCAACGGCCAGAACTACGAGTTTGACGCGGTTATCTCCTCCATCATCGGCGGCGTGTCGCTGGCGGGCGGCAAGGGCTTCGTGCTGGGCACCATGTTCGGCTGCATCTTCCTGAACACGTTGTTCAACGGTTTCTCCATGCTGGGCGTCGACCCGTTCGTGCAGGACGTGCTGAAGGGCATCGTGCTGGTGCTGGCCATCGTGCTCGACGTGGTGAGCAACCGGAGAAAGTCCTGACCTTGAGTATCAGTGACATTTGCGGACTGTGAAAGGTTGGGATGAAATGAGCAGAGATATCATACTGAGCCTGAAGGGAATCACCAAGGAATTCCCGGGCGTCAAGGCGCTGGACGACGTGACCATCAATGTCGAGCGGGGCACCATCCACGGCCTGGTCGGGGAAAACGGCGCGGGTAAGTCCACGCTGATCAAGGTGCTTGCGGGCATCTACCACCCTGAGGCGGGCGAGATCGTGCTGGAGGGCCAGACGCGCAAATTCGCGTCCCCCATCGAGGCGCGCGCCGCGGGCATCAGCGTGGTGCACCAGGAGATCAAGCTTGCAGAGCCGCTCTCGGTGGCCGAGAACATGTTCCTGGGCAACGTGATGATGAAGGGCCGCCTGGTGGACTGGAAGGGCATGCGTCAGCGCGCCCGCGAGATCGTGAACGATCTGGGCATGGATATCGACGTCAACGCCCAGGTGTCCTCGCTGACTGTGGCCAAGAAGCAGATCGTCGAGATCATGCACGCCATCAACAACAACTCCAAGATCCTGGTCATGGATGAGCCCTCCGCCGTGCTGACCAACCGCGAGCTGGATGTCATGTTCCGCATCGTGCGGCAGCTCCGGGAGAAGGGCATTACCATCATCTACATTTCCCACCGCCTGGATGAGGTGTTCGATCTGTGCGACAACGTCTCCGTGCTGCGCGACGGCCGGCACATCGACACGCTGCCCATCGATCAGATCACCCGCCAGAGCCTGATCAACATGATGGTCGGCCGCGAGATGGGCCAGGAGTATCCGAAGGAGCCTGGCAACATCGGCGATACCATCCTGAAGGTGGAGCACCTGACCCGCGGCATCCTGAAGGATATAAGCTTTGAGGTGAAGGCAGGAGAGGTGTTCGGCATCTCCGGCTTGGTCGGCGCGGGCCGCACCGAGCTGGCCCGGGCGATCCTGGGCATCGACAAGCCGGAATCCGGCGAGGTCTTCGTGCGCGGCAGGAAGGTCCACTACCGCTCCTTCTCCGACGCCATCAAGGATGGCCTGGGGCTGATTCCCGAGGACCGCAAGCTGCAGGGCCTGGTGCAGATCATGACGGTGGAGCGCAATACCACGCTGGTGAACCTGCCCCGCATCTCGCCCAATGGCGTGATCCTCAAGGATCTGGAGAGCAAGCTCAGCCAGGAGTACGCCAAGAAGCTGCGTGTGATGACGCCGTCGATGGATACCGAGGTGCAATTCCTGTCCGGCGGCAACCAGCAGAAGGTCGTCGTGGCCAAGTGGCTGTTCCGGGAGGCGGAGATCCTGTTCCTGGACGAGCCCACCCGCGGCATCGACGTCGGCGCGAAGTCGGAGATTTATCACCTGATCAACGCGATGGTCAAGGAGGGCAAGACCGTCATCATGATCTCTTCCGAAATGCCGGAGCTGCTGGGCATGTGCGACCGCATCATGGTCATGCACGAGGGCCACAAGATGGGCGAGCTGACCGCGGAGGAGGCCACCCAGGAGAAGATCATGGCGATGTGCGTGTAACTGGTTTTGACAGGCAGAGCCTGTTGAAATAAGAATAAGGAGGTTAGTACCATGAAGAAACTGTTTTCCCTGATTCTGGTTGCGGCCATGCTGCTGAGCTGCGTTGCCGCGCTGGCCGAGACCGTGGACACTTCCACGCTGTCCGGTGAAGAGAAGGCTGCTGCGCTGGGCATCCCCGCTGCGGTTCAGCTGCAGGATACCGACGTTCTGGAAGGCAAGCGCATCGGCTGCTCCATCGTCTACAAGGGCGACGAGTGGTGCGCGGCGGTTGCCAGCGGCCTGGAAGCGCTGGGCGCCTACTACGGTGCGGACATCACCGTTGAGGACGGCGACCTGAACGACGAGACCCAGACCAAGCAGATCGAGAACATGATCGCCAACAACGTGGACATCATGATGGTCGACCCCACCACCTTCACGGGCGTCGGCGAAGCGCTGAACGCGGCCTACGATGCGGGCATCCCGATCATCATCTTCGACGGCGAGTGGAGGAACGATGCGGGCGAGACCGAGACCGAGAAGGTCGTCACCACCGTCACCTGGGACCAGTACGAAACCGGCGTTATCACCGCCAACTACTTCCTGGACTACCTGCGCGCGAAGGGCGAGACCGAGGTCACCATCGTTGAGCTGACCAACGCCGTTTCCGAGCACTGCCAGATCCGCTTCGAGGGCCTGCATGACACCTTCGACGCCGCGGACGACATCAAGATCAACATCATCGGCAAGTATGACAGCGCCGGCAACCGCGAGACCGCTGAGAAGGCCATCGCCGCCGTCGTGCAGCCCTATGAGTATATCATCTCCGACGTCGACAACGGCGCGCAGGGTGCCGTTTCCGCGCTGCAGCAGCAGGGCAAGGACGACGTGAAGGTGTTCTCCATGGGCGCCTACGGTTCCGAGCCGTTCGGCCTGCTCCACGAGGAAGATCCGAACTACGCCGCCTGCCTGAACGTCGACGCTTGGGTTCTGGCTCAGTTCATCTTCGACGGCGCCATCAAGTACTACAAGGGCGAGGAGATCGAAGACAAGACCAACATCGCTCTGTTCATGGTGGACAGCACCAACG